>JAITAH010000257.1 GCA_031284225.1 Dysgonamonadaceae bacterium
CAAAAGTCCTACGCCGCATGCATCATGCTCCCGTTCCGGACGGTATAAACCTGTTTTTCGCATCTATATCCAATGTTAAAAAAGTGGGACAAAAGTAATCATTTTATTTTCTTCAAACAAGTTTTATGTCGTTTTGTTATAAGAGTTCCGGATTTCAATTCAATTTGATTGCCGGCTTATTTGCGGTATATTGTATTGTTGGTTGGCCTGTTAACGAATGTTTCACTGAAAAATATCAAAAATTTTAAAAATATGTTATACAATATATATTTTTTTTTTGAATATAGCGAAAAATACCCCACCTTTGCATCCGATAACCTAAAACAATCTTTTTGCCTTAAGACTAATGCCTATTAAAAACTAAATAAAAAGGCCCCTGTGAAGAGGGCCTTTTTTATCGTTTAAAACCGGAAGTTTATCAAAATTTGTTTTTCCCGGCATCAAACGCATACGGTAGCCGCTTTTAACTACTACAATATGAAAAGTTACGCTTTTTCTTTGATGCCTGCAATCAACTTGCGCAGGTACGAAAATAATTAAGTTTTTCTTACGTCATTCTGCATGTTTACAAATAAATCCCCGTTTTTTGTTTCAGCCAGTTCCTTTCTTCGTCGGACAGATCAGGGGCAAGTAGCTGATATACTTTTTGATGATATGCGTTCAACCATTCTCTTTCCGGCTCGGTCAAAAGAGACAAGTCGATCAGGCGAGTATCTATCGGGCAAAGGGTTAGGGTTTCAAACCGGTAAAATTCGCCCCACTCCGATGTGGTTCCGGGAACGGCGAGCAACAGGTTTTCGATGCGGACGCCGTACCGGCCGGTCCGATAAATCCCCGGTTCGTTGGACGTTACCATTCCCGGCTCCAGCGGTGCGGGATTGTAATTCATGCGAATGCTTTGAGGGCCTTCGTGTACGTTCAGGAAATGGCCGACGCCATGCCCGGTACCGTGCAGGTAGTTTTGCGCTTCCTGCCAAAGGAACTGACGCGCCAAAACATCCAGCTGCATGCCGACCGTTCCCCTCGGAAATTGGGCGGTCGCAAGGCTGATGTTTCCTTTCAACAAACGGGTGAAATCCTGTTTCATTGCATCGCTCACGGGGCCAAGGGCAAGGGTGCGGGTAATATCGGTGGTGCCGTCTAAATACTGGGCGCCGGAGTCGATAAGCAAAAGACCTTCCGGCCGAAGGGTTGCATTGCCGGCTTCGGTAGCCGCATAGTGCACAATAGCGCCGTGGGGACCGTAAGCGGCAATGGTTTCAAAACTTTCGCTATAAAAATACGCCTGCTCGCTACGTTTTTTTTTCAGGGAATGACTGATATCCAGTTCGGTAACAGTTTTATTTTCTTCCAATTGAGTATCCAGCCAATGGAAACATTTGACGAGGGCTACCCCATCCCGCTGCATGGCGCGGCGGATACCGGCTATTTCCGTTTCGTTTTTGACGGCTTTCATTGCATCGACGGGATGTACGGCGGTTTCGTGCAGCGTACAGTTTTCGGGAATCGAACGATAAAGGGCGTAATTGATTTTCGACGGAGTAATCCATATCCGTTGCGGCTCTAAGCGTTGAGTGTAAGTGTAGATTTTTTCGTATTGGGCGCATACCACTTTTGCCGACTGTAAATGGGCGGTTACTTCCGGAGTCAATTTTTGGGGAGAAATAAAAAGTACGGTTTCTTTTTCGGAAACGAAAAGGTATGAAATGGTTACCGGATTATATTCGATATCGTTGCCCCGCAGGTTCAGCATCCAGGCGATTGCATCCAACGAGGCCAACAAGGTGGACTGACAGTTCTGTTCCTGCATCGCGATTAGCAGTCGATCAATTTTACTGCGTGCGCTCTCGCCGGAAAACGTTTCGGGATGCACAAAGGCAGGATGGGCGGGCAACGGGGGACGGTCTTTCCAAATCGTGTCATAAGGCGCGAAACAGGTATCTATCCGGATATTGCTGTTTTTCCAGTCGTCTATCCAGCGGAGGACGTCCGAAGCGGCAAACACGGCGCCATCCAAGCCGACGGTATCGCCGGCTTTTAATTCGTTTTTCAGCCATTCTTCGGGCGAAGGCGTTTCGGGTAATCCGGCTTTGAAGAGGGCTATACCGCTTCCCTGCAACTGTTCTTCGGCTTGCAGGAAATAACGGGAATCGGTCCACAACCCCGCCTGATTATTCGTAACGACAATCGTTCCGGCCGATCCGGTAAATCCGGAAATCCATTGGCGGGTTTTCCAGCGCTCCGGCGTATATTCGCTGATGTGAGGATCGGTCGAAGGAATAATACATGCCTGCACACCAGAGGCTTGCATCGCAGAACGTAAAACGTCTAATTTGCTTTGAGAAGAATGATTCATGATTATCAATGATTAATTAGTGCACAAATATACAAATTTCATTACTTTTGTAACCAATTCAATGAAATAATAATGATAATTGAAGTTTGTACAGATTCCGTAGCCTCCTCATGCATAGCGCAAACCGCCGGAGCGCACCGGATAGAATTATGCGGCAGTCTTTCGGAAGGAGGAATAACGCCCTCCCCCAGTCTGATCAGCGAAACGCGGAAAGCGGTAACGCTTCAGGTATATGTGCTCATCCGTCCGCGCGGCGGCGATTTTTTATACAGCGCTTCGGAGTTTGACATTATTCGGTCGGATATTCATTTCTGCGGACAAGCGGGATGCGACGGGGTCGTTATCGGCCTGTTGCGTCCGGACGGAACGGTGGATAAAGATCGTTGCCGGGAACTGGTAGAAATAGCCCGTCGATATTCGATGGGAGTTACGTTTCATCGGGCATTCGACCGGAGCAGAGATTTGTTTCAAGCCTTGGAAGATGTGATTGACCTCGGTTGCGAACGAATCCTGACGTCCGGAGGTTACCCTACGGCATTGGAAGGCGCACAGACACTCCGGCAATTAATTGAGCAAGCCAACGACCGGATTATTGTTATGCCGGGCGCCGGCATAACGCCCGAAAATGCCGGCGATTTAATCCGGATCACCGGGTTGAAAGAAATACACGGCTCTTTCCGCACGCTGTATTCCAGTAAAATGCTTTATCGCAATCCTCTTCTAAGCAACTGGGAAAGCGAATATACAATCGGATATGCCGATGCGGAAAAAATCGAAAATATACTTCATTTAGGATTATGAAACAACTGTCTTATGTCTCGCTGATCGCACTTTTTCTTTTCTCTGCTTGCGGTGAAAAAGAAACGCATTTTTTGAAAGATCGGAATTATCGCGAACAAGTTCATCAACAGTTTGAAAAACGTAAAATGGAAGCGGCAAAGCGCAAAGCCTTGTTTTCCGTTTTTGAAAAGGAAAATCTTTCCACAGAACAACGGGAAGCCTTGGAATTTTTGTATGCTTACATGCCATTGAGCGATTTAGCCGATTACGACGGCGAATTTTTCCTGAAACAAGTGGATGCCGCTTTTCGCGCCCGCGACTTTTTTTCATGGGGAAAAACGGTTCCGGACGACTTGTTCCGTCATTTTGTACTGGTTTATCGAGTCAATAACGAACATTTGGATACGGCTCGTATCGCGTTTTTCGAAGCATTGAAAGACCGAGTAAAAAACCTATCAATGTACGATGCGGCGTTGGAAGTCAACCACTGGTGTCATGAAAAAGTAACTTATCGGGGAACCGATGCGCGAACGTCAGCGCCTTTAGCATTGGTTCGTACTTCGTGGGGACGGTGCGGCGAAGAATCCACGTTTACCACAACGGCGCTTCGGGCGGTAGGCATTCCGGCGCGTCAGTGCTACACGCCCCGTTGGGTGCACACCGATGATAATCATGCGTGGGTAGAAGTTTGGGTGGACGGTCAGTGGCATTATCTGGGCGCCTGCGAACCGGAGCCGGAATTGGACGCTGCCTGGTTTACCGGCCCTGTCAAACGATCGATGATGGTGCATACCAACGTTTTTGGACCTTATAAAGGCCCCGAAGAAAAGAATTTGGAAACGCCGTTGTACTCCAAAATCAATCTGTTAAGTAATTATACCGAAACACGAACACTGAACGTTCAAGTCGTCGATACAAATAACCGGCCGGTGGAAGGAGCGCAAGTGCAATTCAAAGTATATAATTACGCCGAATTTTATCCGATAGCGGCCGGCGTTACCGGAAAAGACGGCAAAACGTCTATTCTTTCCGGCAAAGGCGATCTGTTGGTTTGGGCGAATAAAGGCAATGTTTACGGTTATGAAAAATCGGGGCCGCAGGACGATATCGTTATTGTGAAACTACACCGGCAACCGGGGTTTTCGTATGAGGAAAATTTCGTTATTAATGTACCTTCCGAACAGGCAGTAACAGGGGTTTCTACTGAAAAAATGGCCGCTAATGCAATTCGTCTATCACATGAAGATTCGATACGGAATGCTTATATGCAGACGTTTATCAATGAAAACGAAGCTCGTAATTTTGCCCGGCAAAACCAGTTGGATTCGGATGAAGTGTGGAAATATTTAAGTGCAGCACAAGGTAATTGGCCGGAAATCAGCCGATTGATCGAACAAACAAAAAATGATTCGCGACTGTTCCGGTTTTTATCCGGTTTAACCGAAAAAGACTTGCGCGATACGCCGGCGGACTATTTGAAGAGTTATCTGGAAAATCAAACTTCAACGGATTTGTACGTGTTTTCTCCGCGTATTGAACAGGAAATAATTCGCCCCTGGCGCAATTTTTCCCTCTATGAAAAAGATAAAGCGACAGATGAAATATCAACCGTAAATGTTCATAAAATAATTGATTATGTAAATAAAAATATAAAAATTAACGACGAAGAGAATTATTTCAACTGTCGGATTTCGCCACTTGGAGTTTACGAATTACAAATAGCCGACCGGATATCGAGAGACATTTTTTTCGTCGCTTTGTGTCGCAATGCCCACATTCCCGCCCGTATTGAACCGTCCACTTCCCACCCTCAGTATCTGGAAAAAGGCCAATGGAAAGATGTTGTTTTCGAGGAAGAAATAACAACACAACATCCTAAAACAAAGCTAATTGTAAACACATCAAACGCCAATCTGGTAAAACCGGGATATTATACGCATTATACATTGTCGTATTTCAAGAACGGTGATTTTCACACCCTGGATTACGAAAATAATCCGGCAGTAAAAACCTTCCCCTATTCGCAAGAGTTAGAAGAAGGTTATTACCGCTTAATCGTAGGCAGTCGCGCCAATGACGGTTCGGTTACGGTACACACCGAATATTTTGAATTGAAAGGAAATACCCCCTACTCTCTAACCGTAAAACTTCCGGAAGTAGAACGAAAATTATTTGTAAAAGGGATTGTCGATATGAACGGAATTGTTCTCATGCAAGATCAGTCCAAAACCACTTTAAAAAGATTATCGAATGACAAAGGGTTAATATTAAGCTTTATAGATCTTGGAAAAGAACCATCGAAACATCTCTTACAAGATTTGGAAGTCGTTCAGAAAGCGCTGGAATCATGGGACGGCGGTATTGTATTGATGATTTCCGACGATAAGAATGCCATTCCCGACACGTCCGGTTTTAAACATTTGCCAAGGCAGACCCTTGTCAGCATTGACCGAGAACAAACATTATTAAAAGCAGTAACCAGCGCATTGCAAATAACGTTTCAAGATAACTTTCCGCTGACCGTATATCTTTCCAACAATGGCGGCATTTTATATTCCTCCGAAGGTTACAAAATAGGCGTTGGTGAAAATATTTTGAAGATAATCAAACAAGAAGCGTCAATCATTGAATAAATAAAAAAAAGATAGTCAAGAAGTATTGCAGAATCAAAAATAAGCCGTATCTTTGCACCGCAATTCAGAGGGATTGCGAGAGAGAACGGAAATGGTGTGGTAGTTCAGCTGGTTAGAATACATGCCTGTCACGCATGGGGTCGCGGGTTCGAGTCCCGTCCATACCGC
>JAITAH010000034.1 GCA_031284225.1 Dysgonamonadaceae bacterium
GCGGAAGCGAACGGAAGTTGAACGGTTGCCGTTTGCGGCGCCACTTCCAGCGATTCGATGCTTCCGTCTAAGATTCCTCCAACGGCAGCGTTTACGTTGGTTCCTTCCACTACGGCTAAACGTATGGACGCTACATCTGCGCCTATTGCGAGGATTTGAGCCAGAACGCCGGCGTCATTGTCTTGAGCGTCCGTGTATTTGCCTGCATAGGCTACTTCGATGGAGTAGTCGGCCAAAACCACGCCGGGCATAGCCACAGTGAATGCGCCATTCGAGTTAGCTGTATATAGCCCGCCATTATTATAATTCGCCATACCGACAAGCAAAGTATTGGGAGGGAAAGTAATTACTCCGTTTTCATAAGTACCGGTGTTTCCGGCAGCTTTTTGTTCTTCCAAGGTTTGACCTCTTGCCATGTAATAGCCGGCCAAACTGCCTACATAGAACATTCCATAACTCCAAATCATTCCGGTTTCCTGCACATTGATATAAACGGCGGTCGGGTCTTCGGCGTGTATTTCGAGATACCAGTCTTTGGAAGTATCCCAATCGCCCGGATCGTTGTAAGGATAATCTTCTCCAAACGCATTAACCAATCTGAAAAAGCCCGGCTGCAACTGATTTTCTTGTATTTCTACTTCATACGGGATATTTTCTGTGGTATAGAATGTTGTCAGGAAATCTTCAATGAAAATTCCTTTTCCTAAGGATACCCACGGCGCCGCAATCCCCACTTTAACGGTATATTCAGACAAGCCGTAGGGAGAGGTATATCCTTCGCCGCCAATGCTCAATTTCAGTTCAGTATAGTTATCGAAGCCTACGACGTCGGGGTCGTAACCAATGACGATAGCGGCTTTCGATTCGCCTTGAGCGAAATTAACGGATGTAGGGATATTGTAAAGTGCGCCTCCGCCGGTAACCGTCAAAGGCACCGTTATTGCATCATCGGTTTTAACCCGCGCAATTTCAATTTGAAAGGATTGTCCCAAACTCGACAATTCAATAGTAGCGCTGTTCGAGGACGGAAAATACACTTGTGCGGTGTTGAGTTTCTCGGCCGGCGTATATTCTACTTCCTCCGAACAGGAATAGAAAGTCGTTATGGCAATCAACGTCAACAAAATACTCAATATATTTTTTATTGATTTCATATACATTAATTTATTATATACATTATTTTTTAGTTGAATATTCACCCACAGGACTTGGATATTCGATTGTAGCTGTCGGGTCGGGGTTGTTGTTCCCATCCAGAGCCTTGTTAGCATTTACTTCAGTGATAGGAATAACCAAATTCCAGTTCGGTTTAATACCTTCGCAATTCACTTTGAAGATATCGGCCGGCGCATTGGTGCCTTCGTAGTTCTGCATCACGCCCGGTTTCAGACGTTTTGCTGTTGGGAATGCGTTTCCTTCGCCCCAAAATTCGATACGCATCTGAGCCAACACTTCCAATTGGAGAGTGCGGAGATCCGAAGTCGTAAAGTTGTAGTCGGCCTGACGATAGGTTTTCATAAAATCGTTCAGTTTGGCTACGCCGGCGCTCACTCCCTGCGATGCGCCAACGGCTTCCGCTTCGATGAGATACATCTCTTCTACACGCATCACAGGAACATCAACGGCGCCGCCAATGCTGTATGATTTCCAGTCGCCATTTTTACAGCGAAACTTGAGAGATAGATAAGCGGGCGCGTCATTAATGAACTCCTTATCGCGCGAGGTTTTATAGTTGTAGTATTCATACTTTTTAGGATCGAGGAAAGTATGCTTGCGGAAGTCGGTATCGGCAATCTTGTCGTATAATGAACGGTCGATGCCCGGACGAGTCAGCGAAGAATAGCCCCAATCTGCTTCGCCGGACATCCAGCCTGTGAAATTACACAAATTACCCATACTTTCAGCCGCATAGTTGATATACCACATCCATGCTTGATTGGCCGTATTGAAACCGGTATTTACGTCTTCCCATTGCGCTGCGGTAACGGGCGAACCGCCAAAGACGTCGATAGCCCTGCGGGCATATTCAGCCGCTTTGTCGTATTTTCCATCCCATAAATACACTTTAGCCTTAATGCCATAAGCAACGGCTAAACTTGGAAACATTTTCGAATCGGGAGTATAATCTGCCAGACATTGTTCGGCTTTATCCAAATCGGAAAGGATGAAGGCAATCATATCGTCGTGAGAAGCGCGCGGATTGTTCTTGGCTATTTCGCCGGTTGTTTCTTCCGTTACGAAAGGAACGGTCAATCCCAACACTTTAGAACAGTCGGTATATTTGTTTTCGACCGGTTCAAATAATACGGTAAGCAAATAGTAGTCGAACGCGCGGCAGGCGTAGGCTACGCCGGCAGCCCCTCTAATGGAGGGCGACAAATTTTCGTCGGTAATATCGACGGCTGCGATAATATCGTTTGCCGATTTTACGAATTTATACAACGTAAACCAGGGAAGGAAAGCAAAATAACTATTTGCGCCCATACTGCCGTTAAAGGTGTTGTAGTTTCTGTACCAGTCGTAGCCGGAATTGCTTCCGAACGGATATATATCGCCCAACAATTCTGTTTGAGCAATCATAAATTGAGGGTAAGCCATATCGGTTTCGTGGGTTTGACTTCCATAAACCAGATAGCCTTGCGACATTTGCGACGGAATCCCGTTAAGAGACGCCTGTAAAGCCTCCGCCGAAGCGCCGATTTGTTCGGACGTTGCGGTATCTCCCTCAGGAAACGTCTCTTCAATACAACCGGTCAGCGTCGGCGTCAGTGTCAGCGCCGCCACTGCTAATAAAGAGAATAATTTATTTACTGTTTTCATATTATATATCCTTTTACTATTTTAAAATTTAATTGTAATACCGCCGGAGATGGTTCTCATAGGCGCATAGTAAGTAGCGTTTGTCGTTGAACTGTATGATTGACGCGGGTCGAAACCTGTACGTTTTGACCAGTAGAATACATTCTCGGCAGAAACATAGAACCGCAGTGAATTGAGCTGCGCTTTCTGGCTCAGTCTTGACGGAACGGTATAACCCAAATTGATATTTTCTATATTCAGGTAACTTGCATCGGTCAAGAAACGGGTGGAAGTTCCCGCTCCATACGTATCGCCGAATACGAAACGCGGAATATCGCTGGTAGTATTTTCAGGCGTCCATGCATTCAAAACATCTGCATGGAAATTGTAACCGGTATTGGAAGCAAGAGGCGGCGACATAAACTGCGCATAAGTACCGTCGTATTGTTTGCCTCCAATTTGATACGAGAAGTTGGCGCTGAAATCGACTCCATAAACCTGCAAAGTAGTTCCAAAACCGCCAAACACCTTCGGAAGAGAAGATTCCTTGGTAATATAATAGTCGGCCTCAGCCCAAGATTTGGTGGTTTCGCGTCCGGTAATGTTTCCTTCTTCGTCTATGGTATTCTTATACCATTGCGACTGTCCGTCTTCCGCTACGCCGGCATATTCTTTTTCACGCCATGTGTATATAGAGAGATCTTCCGCAATGTAAAAACTTCCGTTCACATAACCTTTATATTCGTTTCCGTTTGCGTCATATTCAGAAGTTAATTTTTTATCTTCGTGCAACATCGTGATGCGATTTTTCAGCGTAGCGCCATTAAGTTTAATATCCCATTTGATATTATTTGATTTAACGACATTCACGTTCAAATTCCACTCGACGCCGGTATTGTACATATCGCCGATATTGTCGTAATAACTTGAATAACCTAACGACGGGGCCACCGCGAAGGAAAACAGCATATCTGTCGTATTACGTTTGTAATACTCGACGCTACCGGTTAGACGATCAAATAATTGAAATTCCGTTCCGATATTGAAGTTGGCATTGGTTTCCCAGGTAATATCTTTTGTTCCTTTCGTATCGAATGATGTTCCGATGTTGCCTGCCGAGTTAACAATGTTGAATACGTCGGTATAACGATAGGAACCGATATTGTCATTTCCCTGTGATCCATAAGAGACTTTTAATTTCAATTCGTCCACCGACGAAACATCGAACCAATCTTCTTTATTGAGAAGCCAAGCTGCGCCTACCGACCAGAAATTACCCCAGCGATAATCCGGATGGAAACGGGAGGAAGCGTCGCGACGGAACGATCCCGAAAGAAAATACCGACTGTCGTAATCGTATTGCAAACGGCTAAAAAAACCTTCGTTATTGTAACGGGTTCTGTAGGAGTAAGCGCTTTGTCCGTCTTGTATGGCGCCGCCCAATTCCTTATTAGTCTGCGAGAACATTTTCGATTTGCTGGCAGCCAAATAAGAATAGATAGTGTTGTAGTATTCGTGTCCCAACAAAATTTCCAAATTGTTATGATCGGCAATCTTTTTTGTGTAGTTTATCAATTGTTGCAAGTTATAATCATACGTGCGAGTGTGGTATTTAGCGACAGTACCTCCGGTAGTATCGAACTGTCCGTAATACGGGTTATATACAAAGGTGAAACGTGTTTCATCGAGGTTGTATGTAGCGTTTAACGTTAATTTCAAACCCGGTATGAATGTAAAATCAATAAACCCGTTGCCGCTTGTGGCATTGCCTTCCCCATTGTTCGTGTTCAGTTGGCTGTCCATGATGGGGTTGGCGTCAGAGATGAACGGACGAGCCATACCGGCATTGGTAGCGTTGCCATAGTCCATCATCCTAAAACCATTATCGTCTATTTTTACATTGCCGTCGGCAGTACGAATATAAATAGGATAAATCGGGGCCATCTGAGAAGTGACAGCCCAGATATTTCCACTTGAAGTACTGGAACCATTGTTACTGAGCGAATTGTGGTTAAATCTTGCATAAGCCATATTTCCGCCTATTTTCATCCATTCTTTTGCCTGATAATCGGCTTTTAAACGGGCGGTTATACGTTCCATATCGGAAGCCGATGTAATACCCTGATTATTTAAGTAGCCGATAGAAGCAAAGAAAGAGGATTTAGGCCCGCTGGAACCGCTAATCGAAAGATTGTATTCTTGGCGAATACCGTCGCGAGTTCCTGCATTTTCCCAACTGTCGGGAGTCAACCAATAATCTTCGCCTCTATACGAAACGAGGCGTCCCAAGGTAGCGTTAGGATTCAGTTTGCCGTTAAGCCCAATCAACATTTGCCCTGCGGGATAGGTGTAAACGTTATATCCCAGACCGCCGTTCCCTTGGTCGCCGAACAGGTTTTCATTGGCTTTCTGCCATGCGGCCTCCGGAGTCGATCCCTGGTTAATATAATATTTTGACAAAGCGGCGTAATGCGTTTCGTAATATTGCGCCGGGTCGGTAATCACATTATAATGTTGCAATGCGCGAGAATTGGATCCGTATTTAGCATCCAGCGTGATTACGGCGTTACCGTTTTTATCCGGTTTTTTGGTGGTGATAATAATCACCCCATTGGCGCCGCGTGCGCCATACAAAGCATTGGAAGCGGCGTCTTTCAATACGGTCATCGATTCCACATCGCTGGGATTGATGCTGGAAAGATCTCCGCTGTATGGAGCGCCGTCAACAATAATTAAGGGATCGTTTTTTGCATTCAATGAAGAAAAACCGCGAATCCTGATAGCAGACGTAGCGCCCGGAGCGCCGTCGTCGGAAGTCAATTGTAAGCCGGGAACGGCGCCGGCTAATGCGTTGGTAACGCTTGTTACCTGCACTTTTTCCAATTCTTTAGCGCTGACAGTAGCCGCCGAACCGGTAAATGCCGATTTTTTTGCCGTACCGAACGCTACGACAACCACTTCTTCCAGACTGGTTTCATCAGCGCTCAAAACCACTCTAACTTCGGGAGCTATTGCCACTTCTCTGTCCGTCATCCCTAAATATTTGATAATTAGAGTTTGGGCTGACGCCGGTACGCTTAACGTAAAATGACCGTTTAAGTCCGTAACCGTACCAATTGAGGCATTCCCTTTTACTACAACCGACGCGCCGATCACAGGCTCTCCGGCTTCATCTGCCACAGTTCCTGATACCGATTTGTTTTGCCCGATTGCTAAACTCATGCTTATAAACAAGCATGTTAACCATAAAGTCAATCTTTTCATAAATTTCACTTTAAATTAAAAACTAAATAACACTTCATTATTCTCAAAAATTATTCGTAACTTGTTATGTCTAAAATATAGGGTCATTTAATTTAGACTATTTTTAAAATATGATTTACGGATATATTCGCGTAAGCACCGACAAGCAAACAGTCGAAAATCAACGGTATGAAATCTGTCGATTTTGCGAACAAAACCGATTAACGGTTGACAAATGGATAGATGAAACCATTTCCGGTACAAAAAAAATGGAAGATCGGAAATTAGGCCAATTGATCCGAAAAATGAAAAAAGACGATATTCTCGTTTGTTCGGAACTTTCTCGTTTAGGCCGGAATTTACTAATGATTATGGCTATTCTCAACGAGTGTATGAACCGAAATATTCAGGTGTGGACCATCAAAGACAATTACCGTTTGGGCAGCGATATACAATCGAAAGTCTTGGCCTTTGCTTTCGGACTTTCCGCCGAAATAGAAAGAGATTTGATTTCGCAACGCACCAAAGAAGCCCTCGCTCGTAAACGGGCAGAAGGAATGGTTTTGGGACGGCCGAAAGGCAGTAAATCCAAAATAAAAAAACTTTCCGGTAAAGAAACCAAAATAAAAAATTTAATGAACGAAAATCTATCAATAAGCGCTATGGCGCGAATATTGGGTGTACATCGAATTACTTTAACTACATTTCTTAAGCAAGCGCCTATCGACACTTGAAATTTATTTTTTTAAAATTTTGCATTTTGTTTGGATTATTTTAAAAATTAATATACTTTTGCAAAGTAAAATTAATATTAAAATTGCAAAACAGATTTTTTGAGTGGTTTTGAATGAACAATTTTAAATGACCCTATATTTTAGACATAACAAGTTACGAATAATTTTTGAGAATAATGAAGTGTTATTTAGTTTTAATTTAAAGTGAAATTTATGAAAAGATTGACTTTATGGTTAACATGCTTGTTTATAAGCATGGGTTTAGCAATCGGACAAAACAAAACGGTATCGGGAACTGTGGTGGATGAAGCCGGAGAGCCTGTGATCGGCGCGTCGGTTGTAGTGAAAGGGAATGCCGCGATTGGTACGGTTACGGATTTGGACGGGAAGTTCACATTAAGCGTACCGGCTTCGGCTCAGACTCTAATTATCAAATATTTAGGAATGGCCGATCAGGAAGCGCCAATAGCTCCTGATGTTAGAGTAACGCTGTCGGCCAGCGAAACAAGTTTGGACGAAGTGATTGTAGTAGCCTATGGTACTGCAAAAAGATCTCAATTTACCGGATCTGCTTCGGTAGTGAAAGCGGAAGAAATTGGGAAAGTTCAAGCATCGAATGCGGCAAACGCTCTCGTCGGTAAAGTTACCGGTATGCAGATCGCTAATTCTTCCGGACAACCCGGTACAACTTCGCCGACTATTCGTGTACGCGGTATCGGATCTATCAATGCCGGAAACGATCCGTTGATTATTGTGGACGGCGCGCCTTATAGCGGCGACCTGAACAATATCAATTCGCAGGATATAGAATCAATTACCGTTCTGAAAGACGCCGCTTCAAATGCTCTTTATGGCGCTCGCGGCGCTAATGGCGTGATTATGATAACAACCAAAAAAGGTACTTCGGGCGTTGCAACAATTACTGCCGATGCGAAGTGGGGGGCTAATACCCGCGCTACTCAGGATTACAAAACCATCCAATCGCCCGCGCAATATTACGAAGTCTATCACGGCGCATTGAAAAACTATTTTGTTAATTCATTGGGATATACAGCCGACAATGCACATCTCCTGGCCAATCAGTACATGACCCAGAGCAACAATGACTATGGCTTGGGATACAACGTGTATAGCGTGCCTGCCGGACAATACCTGATCGGATCGAACGGTAAATTAAATCCCAACGCTACATTAGGCAATATCGTTTCTTATGGAGGGGAAGAATACCTGATCGCTCCCGACAACTGGACGGATGCCGCTTACAAGCAAAGTACCCGTCAGGAATATAATTTCTCGGCCACGGCGGGAACTGATAAAAGTTCGTTTTTCGCTTCTTTTAATTATTTAAATAATCAGGGTATCACCGCTAAATCCGACTATCAACGTTTGACCGGACGCTTGAAAGCGGATTATCAAGTAAAGCCCTGGATGAAAGTCGGCGGCAACATGCTCTATACCAATTATCGTTATAACAGCTTTGATTCTGATACAGACGGTTCGACCGGCTCTTCCGGCAATATCTTTGCTTTTACTACACGTATAGCGCCGATCTATCCTCTCTATATACGCGATGGAAGTGGTAATATCCGGAAAGACGCCAACGGTTTAACTCTGTACGACTATGGCGATAAGAGGAATGCCGGTCTGGAACGTCCTTTCCTAACCACCACAAATGGATTGTCGGATAATCTTCTGAATACATACGGCGGTGAAGGCAACGCTTTTGCCGCAAGCGGTTTTGTTGATATTACTTTCCTGAAAGATTTTAAATTTTCTACGATTAATACTACCGCAGTGGATGAAGACCGCTTCACCAGCGTTACTAATCCTTATTACGGACAATATGCTTCTTCCAACGGTATTGTATATAAGCAACACGTACGCAGGGTGGATTACGACTTACAGCAGTTGCTGACTTATGCAAAAGATATTGACGTGCATCACGTCAATCTGTTAGTAGGACACGATTATTATCGCTCTCAATACTTTACTTTATACGCGGAGAAATCCAATATGTTCGATCCGGCCAATCATGAATTGAACGGTGCGGTGAAAGACGGTTCGCCCGGTTCTTACACAACGGATTACAATACGGAAGGTTTCTTCTCTCGCGGACAATACGATTATGACAATAAATATTACGCTTCTCTGTCGTATCGTCGCGATGCAACTTCCCGCTTCCATCCCGATAATCGTTGGGGGAATTTCTGGTCGGTCGGCGCAGCCTGGGTACTTTCCGGAGAAAACTGGCTCGACGACTGGTCGTGGGTCGATCTCTTGAAACTGAAAGCTTCTTATGGCGAACAGGGTAACGACAATATCGGTAATTATCGTTATGTCGATACCTACTCGGTTGTAAACGCTACCGGCCGGCCTGCCACGATTCCTGACGCCAAGGGAAATAAAGACATCAGTTGGGAAAAATACGGCAACTTCAATACAGGTATTGATTTTGACTTATTTAAACAACGCTTGAGCGGAACAATCGAATATTTTTACCGAAAAACAACCGACATGCTGTTCTCTTTCCCGCTGCCTCCTTCTTACGGATGGACGTCTTATTATGATAATATAGGAGATATGCGTAATACGGGGGTCGAAGTGGAATTAAAGGGCGATATCGTTAAAACCAACGATTTTAAATGGAATCTGAGCATGAACATAACGCTGCAAAGCAATAAAATCATTTATCTGCCGGAAGAACGCAAAACGCTGGTTACTTCGGAAGGCGTAGAAGGTTATGCCGGAGGCGGTTACTTCTATGGCGAAGGCCAACCGCTATATACTTTCTATATGAAGAAATACGCCGGAGTAAACGAAAAAGGGGAAGCTACCTATTATAAAGACATAAAAGATGAAGATGGCAACATTACCGGGCGCGAGCCGGTTACCGTTTCCTCCGATGCTACGGATTACCTGTGCGGAACAGCTTTGCCCGATGCTTTTGGAGGCTTTAGTACATCGTTTACCTACAAAGGCTTCGATCTTTCGGCCGATTTTGTTTACCAAATCGGAGGCTTAGTATATGATACGGATTATGCTTCTAACATGAATACGCCGCAAAAAAGCTCAAGAGGCGCTGCCTTTCATGCCGACGTGCTGAATGCATGGACGCCGGAAAATACTTCCAGCAATATTCCGCGTTTCCAGTATGGCGACCAATATACGACGTCAACGTCCGACCGGTTCCTTACCAGCGCGTCGTTCCTTTCGTTGCAGAATATCAACTTTGGATACACTTTCTCAAAGCGTATCAGCAAATATCTCGGCGCAGAAAAAGTGAAAATATACACGGTTTGCGATAATGTTTGGCTGTGGTCGAAACGACAGGGATTAGATCCTCGCCAAAACATCAACGGATCCTCTACATCGGCTTATTATGCCCCTATTCGGTCTTTCTCCGGAGGTATATCAGTTACATTCTAAATAAAAATAAAAGAATATGAAAAAGAAAATTATATCTTATCTTGCAGGAATCTGCTTTATAGCGTCGTTGTCCACAGGATGCATCGATGAAACGATCCCTACCAATACGATAACGAGCGATCAGCTGACTTCGTCGTCAAAAGCTACCGAGGCTTTGGTGTGGGCGATACCGGCATTTGCCAACAACTTCCAAACAGTTACGACTAACCATTATGATTGGGGTTACGGTTCTATTATGCACATCCGCGATGTGATGACGGAAGAACTCACGGTCGTTTCCAGTACTTACGACTGGTACACCTCATGGGCAAATAACACCTATCTGAGCGAAGACTATGCGTATGGCCAGTTTATCTGGAATTTTTTCACACAATTTATTCAAACATCAAATAATCTCATTTCGGCTATCGATCCCGAAACAGCTACCGAGGTTCAGAAAGGCTATTTGGGCATGGGACATGCTTTCCGCGCTTTCCAATACCTGGATATGGCGCAAATGTTCGAATTTCTGGAAAACGATAAAACCATCCCCGTTAATGCGGCCGGCAATAATGTGCTCAAACTTACGATACCTATTGTAACCGAACAAACCACAGAAGAAGCCGCCCGGAACAATCCGCGCGCTACGCGCCAGGTCATGTACGAGTTTATTCTTTCCGATTTGAATGCGGCCGAAGAATATCTGGCAGGCGTTGCGCGGCCGTCAAAAACCTTGCCCGACCTGTCTGTCGTTTACGGTATAAAAGCCCGTCTATACATGTGGGTAGGCGATTATACAAACGCCAGACTGTATGCGCGCCAGGCAATCGTTACCGGTGGAAATACCCCAACCTCGAAAGACGAGTGGTTAGATACTAAATCGGGTTTCAACACGCTGGCTACCTCGTCGTGGATGTTAGGCTCGCAAATGGACGCCGAAGACAATGTCGTAAAATCCGGTATCCTGAACTGGACGTCGTGGATGGCCAACGAAACGGAATTCGGTTACGCCGGCGCCGGCCCGTACAGCATGATCGACGCCCGGATCTACAGTCAGATATCCAACGAAGATTTCCGCAAACTCTCTTGGAAAGCGCCCGAAGGCCACGCCCTCTACGGAAAAACGCCCTATATCAACGACGAAATAGGAGCCCAATTGCCTACGTATGTCTCTACCAAGTTCCGTCCGGCTTCGGGCAATACGGCAGACTTTAAAGTGGGAGCCGCCTCGGCATATCCCATGATGCGCGTCGAAGAAATGTTTTTCATCGAAGCGGAAGCGGCCGCTCACCTCAATGCCGCAGAAGGAAAAGAGCTTCTGGAAAACTTTATGAAAACTTATCGCTACAAAAACTACTCTTGCCGGGCAAGCGACAACGAGGGCGTAGTGAATGAAATTTTCTTCCAAAAACGTGTGGAATTTTGGGGCGAAGGCGTCAGCTTTTTCGATTATAAACGGTTGAATAAACCCGTTACTCGCGGATATTCCGGTACCAACCATTCCGACGCCATTCGTTTTAATACGACTACCCGTCCGGCTTGGATGAACTTCTGTATCGTGCGAAATGAAAAACTTAGCAACCCGGCAGTGATGGATTACGAAAATCCGGATCCTTCCGGACTTTATACGCCCTGGAGAGAAAATAATTAATCTTATAAATTAAGGAAAAATATGAAATCAATAAATAAAATAATAACATTGTTTGTTTTCTGTCTCTTCTTCGGATTCACGGCGTGCGTCGAAGAAGCAGAATATACTCCGGCAGAAATACCGGCGAGCGCTCAGGTGTATTTTTCGAATCGACTGTCATCGAAAGTAGAACTATCGCAAGATTTGACCGTAACGTCGTATGATGTAGAAATCCGCCGTATCGACAAAACAAACGCACTCGCAGTAAGTCTTACGGTTGAAACCGAATCGCCGGAGGTGTTTACGATTCCTACCACGGTGAATTTCGCCGCAGGGTCGGACGTCGCAGCTATCACAATCGCTTACGACCCCTCCAAATTGAATTACGACGTCTATAAAACCATCTCTATCGCTGTGTCGGATGCAAACCTGACGTCGCCCTACGGTACATCTTCCTACGCTTTCTCTGCCGGTATTCCGGCGCCCTGGCAATCGCTCGGCGATGCTACTTTTATAGATACATGGATGTTTGGCGAAATTGAATATTCTATTGAAATTCAACAACACATGTTAGATCCGACCCGCTACCGTTTGGTTGATCCCTATACGCAGGGATTAAATGAAGAAGGATATGTGCCCGGATATAACAGAGGCAATCAGTCGCCGTATGTAGAGTTCCAGATTCTCCCGAAAGGATCTGTTTACAGAGACGTTACAACTACCGTAGAAGGTCTGGTTGTGTATGGCGATTTCTGTACGGGTTATTATCACCCCACCTATGGGGAAGATGTGCTTTGCTTGCACCCATCCCGCTTTACCAATATGCTAACAGAAAATTACTGGATACACAATGTTGTAACGCAATTCTCTGCCGACGGGGAACCGGAAGTGGTTCAAATAGCTCCTTACTACTATATGATGGGAGTAGGCGGCTGGAATCAGACACAGACCGACGGAGTTATAACCATTGTATTCCCCGGAATTGTTTTGGCCGACTACTCCATCGAAGTAGCCTATGCAGGCAAATACACGGACGCTCAAGACAATGACGCCGGCGTTCTGGCTCAAATCCTCGCAGTAGGCGCGGATGTAGCGTCCATACGCTTAGCCGTAGTGGAAGGAACCAACGTAAACGCTGCCGTTGGAGGAATCTTAGACGGAAGCATCGAATCGCTGGAAGTGGCGCCGCAAACGGCAACCGTTCAACTTCCGTTCGCTTCCGC
>JAITAH010000359.1 GCA_031284225.1 Dysgonamonadaceae bacterium
ATCACGGACGCCTCGTCCGCTCCTTTTGAAGGTTCAATCATCCAAAAAGGCAGTAACCTGTGTTATATCGAAAATGTGTACGGCATCGAACCGGTAGCGGTTGGATACGGCGGCACCATTGTCGGTACCTATGTGAAACAGGGCGACCGGGTGGAAAAGGGGCAGATATTGGTGTTTATTAATTGAAAATTGGGGAAATAGAATTTATTGGGAGTTTTGTGCGGCTACCGCAGGATTAGGGTTGCGGATCATTGTTTCATAAATTCAGGGCTTCATAACCACTCCCAACCCCTTCTTTCCATCAATCTTAATCATTACCGGCTTCTCGAAGCGGACATGGCGAAGGTATTCCGTTTCTTCCACTGCCGGCTGGGCGTTCAGAAACGCTTCGTTGAAAAAGCCGTCGGATAAATAAGGATTAATCGTGAAATAGCCTACGCCGAACGAGGTCAGGTTGTGGAAAAAATGCGTTCCCTGACTGGGGTCAATGCGGTAATTTTCCAATCCCAATTCCACAATAATGCGGGCGTTGGATATCTGCGGCCATTTGACCGGGATGCCCAGCCACGGGTCGCTGCTGCCCCAGCGTCCGGGTCCTGCCAAAATATAAGTGCGGTTTTTCTCCGCCATTTGCCGGTTGATGCGGTCGATTTCGGCAACTATTTCCGGATTATGGGCAGCGTTGAAGGTATCGGTTTTGACGTAAATAATATCCTGTACATCGTTGATGATGCCGTGTCCCAGCGCTTGTTTGGCATAGAGCAGGGCGCTCGTTTCGGGAATGAGCGACAAATCTTCTTCCATCATTTCTTTGCTATCGACAATCGGCCGGATTTGCAAGAGATAAAAAACGCCTTCCACTGTTTTATCTTCTTTTTTCTCCAGATTAATGGCAAATTCGATTTCTACCGGGCGTCCCATTTCGGCTTGTCCCAATTGCAAAACGTAATCCAGTATCTTGGCCAAAGGGAAAACATCGTGTTGCAATACGCCGGAAAAGGTAAGGACTTTCCGGCTGGGGCCGGGATAATAGCCGTCCAGTAAACGCTGGTCGGTGGCATCGTAAGTCGATGTAAGGTATTGCAAAGCGCCGTCTTTATCGGCTTCTTTGACGTTCAATTTCAGAAGATTGTACGCATCGTCGGTCGAAAAACGGTCTTCCGATAAAGATTCGAGATCCAAAGCGTAAAACTGGATTTGGGTTTCTTTCAAAGCATAATCTAATGTGCTGGTCTGTAAAATGGAATGAGGATGACGCGGCGAAAACCGCAAAGTAACTCCGCCATCGACCGTATATTTTCCCAGTCCCAGCGCGATATTGGCGATGCCGTCTTCCGGTTTTTCGGCGCCCACCGGATAAAAATTCAGGGAGCGGGCTACGCCTGAAATGGTCGGATAAAAACGCTTGTCGTGCGTTTGTCCAACAACTTCTTGCAAAACAATCGCCATTTTTTCCTGATCAATCAAATTCTGCGTAGCGGTCATATAAGCTTTGCTGTCTTTGTAAAAAACCGAAGCATACACCCCCTTGACGGCTTTGCTCACTTTCTCCAGCATTTCGTAAGGATCGTCCGATTTCGGAATCATATACGTGCTGTAAATTCCGGCGAATGGTTGATAATGAGAATCTTCTAACAAGCTGGACGAGCGGACGGCCACCGGCGTTTTCAAGACGTCGAAAAAAGCCACCAAGTTCTCAAGCAGATTTTCGGGCAGGGTCGCTTTCAAAAAATGCCGAAGGATTTCTTCATCCGGCAAATCTTTTAAGGCAATGTCGTAGAGATTGTTGTTTTCCATGAACCGGTCGAAAATATCGGTCGTCAACACAACGGTTTTGGGAATGCGGAAGCGAGCCGTTGGGAATTTTTCTTCTATTTCGCCGGCTTTCCGCTTCATCATCTGTCCCATAAAAGCCAGTCCGCGGCCTTTACCGCCCAGCGAATCTTCGCCGATGCGGGCGAAATTGGAATATTCGTCGAAGCGGTCTTTTTCAAAAACGGCCACGATGCCCGAATTCTTCATTTTCCGGTAACTTACAATCGCATCGAAAATCAGTTGACGGGCTTCGTTCATATCGGTGTAATCCGAAATATCAATGTCTTTCAGAAACTCCGCAATCGGGAAAATGGCGCGCGAGTAGAAAAAGCGGGAGAAATGGTTGTGCGACAAGTGGTAAATCAGCGATTCGACCGGGATATTGAAAATCTTGTGCTGTAAGTCTTTCAACGATCGGATGCGCATAACTTCCTGCTTGGTGTGCGGGTCAATAATAATGAAATCGCCGAAGCCGAAATTATTCGTGATCTCCTTGCGCAAATCCTGTGGGAAGGTTTTGGAGTTTTTATCCACAAAACTGCAATTCAGTTCGTCGGCATAAATCTTATTGGACGATTCGGAAGAATCGAAAATAATGGGCACAAACCGGTCTTCGTTCCTCACCCGGCATCCGAATTTATAGCCGGCAAAAGAGTCTTTTTTGCCTTCGCGACAGAAACTCATGTCGCAGATAATTCCCAGCGTATGGTTTTTGTATTTGCTGTAAAGTTCGTTTGCCTCTTCGTACGAGCGGGCTAAGAGAATTTTAGGCCGCCCCCGCATCCGCAAAGTCTGTTGGTGAGCGTTGAGCGCTTCTTTGGAAAATTCTTTCGACTGTTCCAGCACGAATTTGTAAAGATGGGGAAGCGAGGAAGAATAAAAACGAATGGAATCTTCGACCAGTAAAATGGTTTGAACGCCTACTTCGGCAATATCGTCGTCCAGATTCATCCGGTCTTCCATCAGTTTGATGATGGCGAGCAACAACTCGGAATTGCCCAGCCAACTGAAAACATAGTCGATGGCCGACAGATTTTCGTTGGCAATTCGTCGGGAAACTTCTTTGGAAAAAGGCGTCAAAACAATAATCGGCACTTTGGGATAAGCCGATTTAAGATGATTGGCTGTGGCAAAAGTATCCGAATGATCCATATTCGGCATACAAATCACCAGATTAAAATGGTTGTGCGCCATGGCTTCCAGCGCTTCTTTTTCCGTAGTTACCTGCGTAAAGCGCGGCGGATAGCGCAAACTTAGAGAAGTGTATTCGTTGAAAATCTGTTCGTCGATGCGGCCGTCGTCCTCCAGCATGAACGTGTCGTAGCGGGTTGCTATCAGTAAAACGTTGAGTATCCGTTTGTTCATCAGATTGGCGAAAGAAGTGTCTTTCAATACCAATCGTTTCATGTTTGTCGATCGTTCCATAATAATTTAGCAGCGGCAAAGATAAGCAATTTTTTGTGGGTATCGTTATTTTTATACCTTTGTATCCGAAATCGATTAAAGAAACGGTATGAATCGCAGTTTATTCTCCGAGAAAATGAAAATGGCGGATTTGGTATTGACCAGCTATCGCCTGTTATATGTTTTCCCTTGCTTCGGACTGGGTCTGGGCTGGGGCGAAAGTACTGTAAAGCAGGTCTGCGAAAAAAACGGAATTTCCGTTTCCCTCTTCTTGCTGGTTTGTAAC
>JAITAH010000014.1 GCA_031284225.1 Dysgonamonadaceae bacterium
CTCTGATTGGTCATATAACTGGGTATTTCCGGGTACGACAGCGGCGAATAAAGCGTCGATGGCCCAATCCAAACTGCTGTTGATTGAACCGGATTCGATTCGGAATTTCTTTGAACAACAAAAAACAGCGGATGGAAAAACCGCTTATTTCACGACGTTCGATGCGTCAACTTACACTTACACGTTCAACAATATTGCGAATGTGATTCAACATGCGATTGATAATAACATCGATCCCTTGGTGTTGCGTTTAGTGCCGGTAGAGGTAGCCTATTACAATACGACGAGTTATTATACTACCAGCGCTCCCGTCGATTATGCGACTTCGCACTACCTGTTTCCTTCGGCGGTAACGCTTAAAAAAGACCCGTTGAAAATTTACCTGTTAGCAGCCGATCTGAATCGGTAAAACCCGATCAAATTAAATAGAGCGAGCTGATGCTTTCGTTGTTGCAAACGCGCAAAATAGCGGTGGCAAACAGTTCCGCTACGGAAATGACTTTCACTTTCTCGCTTTTCTTGGAATAGGGAATACTGTCGGTAAAAATGATTTCAGTCAATGCGGAATGATCGACCCGTGTGGAAGCCGGATCGGACATCACGGCGTGGGAAGCAATGGCTCGAACGGAGGCGGCGCCTTCGGCCAGCATCAAATCGGCCGCTTTGGTGATAGTGCCGGCCGTATCGACAATATCGTCCACCAGAATTACATCCATTCCGCGGACGTCGCCGATGATTTTCATTTCCGATATTTCGTTGGCTTTCCGGCGCAGTTTATAGCAAATCACCATCGGGATGTTCAAGTGTTTGGCGTACGAATTGGCGCGTTTGGTGCCGCCCACGTCGGGCGTGGCAATCACGGCATTGGCCAGATTCCAGCTTTTGATTTCGTCGATGAAGATCGTCGAACCGTAGAGGTGATCGACCGGTACGTTGAAGAATCCCTGGATTTGGTCGGCATGTAAATCCATCGTAATCAAGCGGTCGATGCCGGCGGTGCTCAACATATCGGCCACCAGTTTGGCGCCGATGGCTACGCGGGGTTTGTCTTTCCGGTCTTGCCGCGCCCAACCGAAGTAGGGAATTACGGCGACAATCGACTTGGCAGAGGCGCGTTTGGCGGCGTCAATCATGAGCAGCAGTTCCATCAGATTGTCGGCATTGGGGAACGTCGATTGAATAAGAAAAACATGGTAGCCGCGGATAGATTCTTCGTAAGAAACGGAAAATTCGCCGTCGGCAAAACGTTCGATATTCATTTGTCCGAGGGGACAATGCAGGTTTTTGCAAATCTTTTCCGCCAGATAGCGCGAACTGTTTCCGGAAAACACCTTGTAGGGAACTTTTGTTTCCATAATTTTTGGGCTTAAATCCACTTGTTTTTTTTTAATTTCCTGCAAAAGTAATGGAAAATTTAGAATATCGTTTTGATTTGGGTAACTTTTTTGGGATTATTTAAGGTATTTTCTCAAGTCAACCATCCATGAGGCAAAGTTGTACAACGATACGACAAAGTTGTACAACTTTAGACGAAAAACGGATGCTTTTCAATAATTCTGCCTACCCTTCGGCCTCATGAGTTGTTTCAAACATGCGTATCGTTAAACCGTATTGAAATAACTATTACCATTTCACTCGTTTGGCTTTCCCCTTTTTCGATTCATTGTGAAAACGATCCACCGAAGTTACTACGTATTTGCAGGTTTCGTTTCCCTGACGGTAAGGCAACAGATACGAGGTGTTGCGGGTAATGGCTACGATTTTAGATGGATCGTCCGTATTCACTTTTTCCTTGTCGCCGAACCGGTAGATGACGTAGTATTGCGCTTTTTCCGGATTCCGGGGGTCGCCGTTGCGTTTCCAGTGCAGGCAGTAAGTTTGTGGCGTTCGTTCCACTTTCAACGATTTCACGTCTTGAGGGCGCTTGGCGTGCATGTGAAGGTAAGCCGGAATCAGGGCAGGATAAGGCTGGTAACGGGTTTTGAGGCTATCGGCAATTCCGCCGGTATTGCGCAGCAAATCGTAGGCCGGCCAAAAACAATTGCCGTAGATGCCGGGCGTGGTGCGTATCTGTTCCATTTTGGGGGCGAGTTGATCGTTTTTCATCGTATTGCTTACCGATTGGCCGATGTATAAATGATTGCCGTAGTTGTTCTGCGCCCACCACCGGTTCAAGGTTTCGTAATCGGCTCTCGGATGCCCGATTTCCCAATAAAGCTGGGGAATGTTGTAATCGACCCAACCTTTTTCGACCCAAGTTTTTACATCGGCATACAGGTCGTCGTAGTTTTGCAGGCCGTTGGTATCGCTGCCGGAGCCGTCGGGCGTATTCTGCCGGTTCCGGTAAATGCCGAAAGGACTGACGCCAAAGCGAACCCAAGGTTTTGTCTGTAAGAGGGTTTGTTTAATATCGCGAATCAAATTGTTGACATTGTTCCGTCGCCAGTCGCCGCGTTGTTCGGGCGAGAAATTCCCGGCGTATAGCCGGAAACTGCTGTCGTCGGGAAACGCTTCGCCGGCAATCGGATAGGGATAAAAATAGTCGTCCATGTGAATAGCGTCCACATCGTAGCGGTTGACAATATCGGTTACCACGCTGCAAATAAACGCCCGGTTTTCCGGTATTCCCGGATCGAAATAGATTTGTTTTCCGTACCGGAGAAATCGTTCGGGATACTTGTGGTAGATGTGCGATGGGTGCAGGACATCGGTATCCGTCGAAGTTACGCGATAAGGATTCAGCCAAGCATGAAATTCCATTCCCCGGTCGTGCGCCAGTTCGATCATAAACGCCATCGGGTCGAAAGCGTCGGCCGGCGCTTGGCCTTGTTTGCCGGTCAGGTAGCGACTCCACGGTTCGATATTGGAAGAATAAAACGCATCGGCGGCCGGGCGTACCTGAAAGACCATTGCATTGATGTGATAAGCCTGCAAACTGTCGGCCATTGCAATGAAATACTGCTTCATCTCCGGGACAGACATCGCCGGGTACTGACGCTGATGAATAACGTGAATCCAAGCGCCCCTGAATTCCCGTTTGGGCGTAATTTGCGCACTAAGCGTTACGGACGCCCATACGAAAAGATAAAAAAACAAACGTTTCATGGAATATTGTTTTATGTGAATGATTGAACCGGTTTCGTATCCTTAAAAAAGACCGCAAATAAAATCCCGACAACGCCGGCGTAACCGGCGAAAATAAACCAGCAAGCCGGCCAGTCGGTGGCGTTGTTTTGCGTATGGTGATTGATGACGGCTTCCGCTCCGTAATTACCGACGATAGCGCCCAAACCGTTCGTAACCATCATCAACATGCCTTGTGCGCTGGCGCGGAATTTGGCCGGCGTTTCTTTTTCGATAAACAGCGA
>JAITAH010000068.1 GCA_031284225.1 Dysgonamonadaceae bacterium
AAAGTTTGCGTTAATCGATATGGAATATATCTTGAAAAATATTCCGGCGTATGAAATGGCAAACGAACAGTTGAACACGATTTCCAAAAAATGGCAATCGGAAGTGGAAGCCGTTCAACAAGAGGCGCAAAATATGTATAAAACGTATCAGGCCGATTTGGTGTTTCTTTCCCCCGAAATGAAAACCAAACGTGAAACGGATATCGTAGCCAAAGAACAGGAAGCGCAGGAATTGAAACGTAAGTATTTCGGCGCCGACGGCGAACTGTTCAAAAAACGGGAAAGCCTGATTAAACCTATTCAAGACGAGATTTATTTGGCCATCAAGGAAATAGCAACCGCCAAAGGCTATGCCGCTATTGTGGATCGCGCTTCGGCCATGAGCATTATTTTTGCTTCCCCGCAAATCGACGTCAGCAACGAAGTATTGACAAAACTCGGATATTCCAAATAATTGCGTATCTTTGCATACTAAAAATTTAAAAACAAAAAACATGTTAAAGAAAATTGTTTTATTTGCTCTTATACTATTACCGTTAGGAGCATTCGCCCAGGAAAAAATCGCTTACTTTAATCCGGCAGAGGTTATTGTAATTATGCCCGAATACAAACAAATGCAGGATTCGTTGGAAAAGACGCAGGCGGCCATTCAAACGGAACTGAAGGTTTTGCAAGAAGAATATAATAAAAAGTACCAAGCTTTCATGAGCGAAGGCGACAGTCTTATCGAAAGTATTAAAATCAGAAGATTGCAGGAAATTCAGGATATGGAACAACGCGCCAGCGTTTACAACGAACAGTCGCAGCAAGAATTATCGAAGCTTTATCAGTCATTGCTGGCGCCGATTCAATTGAAAGTGCGCGACGCTATACAGGCAGTAGGAAAAGCGAATGGTTTTGTTTATATTCTGAATGCCGAAGGATTGTTATACACGTCTCCCAATGCAATCGACGCTACGCCATTAGTACAAAAACAATTAGGACTATAATTTCACCGATTGGGATATTCGATTCCGGCTACGGAGGACTTACGATTTTAGAAAAAATCCGTCAGCGACTGCCCCAATACGATTATTTATATTTGGGCGATAATGCGCGCGCTCCATACGGAACCCGTTCGTTCGAAATTGTTTACGAATTTACGCGCCAGGCGGTCAACCGACTTTTCAAAGAAGGTTGCCCGCTGGTTATTTTAGCCTGCAACACGGCTTCGGCCAAAGCGTTGCGCACCATTCAGCAAAAAGATTTACCCCAAACATACCCTGAACGACGGGTACTGGGAGTTATCCGTCCGACCGCCGAAAGCGTGGGGCCGTTAACGAACACCCGGCACATCGGCGTGCTGGGAACGCCCGGAACTATTCTTTCCGGATCATATACCTTGGAAATAAACAAGTTATTTCCCGATATTACAGTTACCGGCGAAGCCTGCCCAATGTGGGTGCCTCTTGTCGAAAATGGGGAGTACGATTCGCCGGGAGCGGATTTCTTTGTGAAACGACACATCGACGCTCTCTTGGAGAAAGATCCGCAAATAGATACCCTGATTCTGGGATGTACCCATTATCCTTTATTGGAAAAGAAAATCCGGCAGTATTTGCCGGAGCAGGTGAAACTCCTGTCGCAGGGAGAATATGTCGCCGAAAGTATGGCGGATTACCTGCAACGCCATCCCGAAATCGAAACGCTTTGCACCCAAAACCATACAGTCCGGTTTTATACGACCGAAGCCGGCGACAAGTTCGCCAATATGGCAAGCCTTTTTCTTCAGGACGATATTTGCGCCAGCCGCATCGTACTCGAATTCTCATGTTGAACGAAGCTACCCGACAATTTATCCGGGAACACCGCCGGGCGGACGTCCGGCAATTAGCCCTGCAATTCAAACCGGCCGATGTGGCCATCGACTTTCAGACGGCGATGACTCAACTGGCCGGTCGGCAAAGCATTGAGCATAAAATTCCTTCGTGGTATGCGCAGGACGAGGTATGGTATCCTGCCCGCCTGGCGCTCGAACAATGCTCGTCGGAAGCGACCGCCCGCTATAAAGCCTCCTTGCTTTCCGGTTATTCTCTGGCCGATCTTACCGGCGGATTTGGAGTGGATACGGCATTTATGGCGCCGCAATTTGTTCAAACACAGTATGTCGAACGGCAACCCGGATTGGCCGCCATTGCCCGGCATAATTTTGCCGTATTCGGTTTGAATATTCAAACGCATATTGCCGATGGCGTGGAGTTTCTGCAAACCCTACAACCGGTGGATTGCCTGTATTTAGACCCGGCCCGCCGCGCATCGTCCGGACGAAAAACCGTTCGGATAGAAGACGGCGAACCGAACGTTTTATCCATTCAAGATCAGTTATTATCCAAAGCCGGCCAAGTGTTGATTAAATTTTCTCCGATGTTGGACGTTCGTTCCGCACGGGAAGTATTGAAAAACGGCTATCAAATCCACATCGTCAGCGTGGAGAACGAATGTAAGGAATTGCTTTTCTGGCTTCGGCAGGGCTTTTCCGGCGAACCGGCTGTCGTTTGCGTGAATATTTCCATGCACGGGATTCAATCGGATGCGTTTACTTTGCCGGACGAGAAGGCCGCTTCCCTTTTGTACGCTGCCGAGGTGAAAAACTATCTCTACGAGCCGAACGCCTCAATCCTGAAAGGCGGCTTTTTCAAAAGCGTGAGTTTGCGCTACGCGGTGGAAAAACTACATCCAGACAGTCATTTATACACTTCGGAGAAATTTATTCCGGATTTTCCGGGGCGGATTTTCCAAGTCGAAGCTGTTTCGTCGTTCAACAAAAAAGAATTAAAAAACCTGTTGCAAAATACCCGTCGGAGCAATCTCAGTATCCGGAATTTCCCCTTAACCGTCGAACAGTTGCGGAAACAGTTGAAAATCAGCGAAGGAGGGGACGATTATTTCTTTGCTACCACCTTGAAAGACGGTCGGCATGTGTTGTTGAAAGTCATTTCGTCCGTTGCTAAAAATTTTAATATTATTTAGTCAATCCTTAAATTATCACATATATATCTGATTACCATCAAAATAGCTAATAAAAAATTTGTATATTTTCACCGATTTTTGTACCTTTGCAGCGTAAAAGTTGGAAAATATGTTAGGAAA
>JAITAH010000172.1 GCA_031284225.1 Dysgonamonadaceae bacterium
TTTCTTTGCCAAAGGCGATTTGGACGCTTCGTACAAAAACGGACTTTTTTCTTTAGACCTAAAAGTTAAAAATTATAGCGCTCAAACGGAAAAAATCAATGCAGAAATCAAATTGCTGGATAAGGATGGGAAACAAATTTTCCTGAAAAATGAAAAAATTAATGCCGTTTCCGGTAAAGACGTGATTAATCGCGTTTCTACAACGACCATCCCAAATGTGAAATTATGGAGCAACGAAACGCCCAATCTCTATACCTTAGTTATTTCATTAAAAAATAAGGGCGGCAAACCGATTGAAACCACTTCCTGCAAAATCGGTTTCCGTAAGGTAGAAATCAAAAACGCCCAACTGCTGGTCAACGGCAAACCCATCTTGGTGCGAGGCGTAAATATACATGAACACAATCCGTTGACCGGACACGTTCAAACCGAGGAAATGATGCGTAAAGACATCGCCTTGATGAAACAAAACAACATCAATGCTGTGCGCACAAGCCATTATCCGCAAAGCCCGCTTTGGTACAAACTTTGCGATGAATACGGTTTGTTCCTGGTCGATGAAGCCAACCTCGAATCCCACGGATTGGGCTATGGCCCGGAAAACGTTGCCAATTTCCCCGAATGGCAAGCCGCTCATTTAGACCGCGTAGTCCGTTTAGTAGAGCGAGACAAAAACCATCCTTCGGTCATTATCTGGTCGCTGGGAAATGAAGCAAGCAACGGCAAAGCCTTTTTCGCAATGTACGATTGGGTAAAAGCAAGAGATAACAGTCGTCCCGTACAGTACGAACAAGCCGGAGAAAACCGGAATACCGACATTGTTTGTCCGATGTATCCGCGGATTGAGCACATGAAACGGTATGCGGAACGCAAGGATGTTACGCGCCCGTTTATCATGTGCGAATACGCCCATTCCATGGGAAACAGCACCGGCAATTTCCAGGAATATTTCGACATTATCGCCACCTCCCCGCACATGCAGGGCGGATTTATCTGGGATTGGGTTGATCAGGGGATTGCGGCAACAGACGATTCGGGGAGAAAATACTGGGCTTACGGCGGAGACCTTGGCGGCTACCAATATACCAACGATAAAAATTTCTGTGCCAACGGCCTGGTTAATGCCGACCGGACGCCTCATCCCGCCTTGAAAGAAGTGAAAAAAGTTTATCAGGATATCCTTTTCCGTGTCAAAGATATTACGAAAGGTATCATCACGATTGAAAACCGTTTTCATTATACAAATTTGGATAGATTCGATTTCAAATGGGAATTGCTGCGTAACGGAGAGGTAACGGACAAAGGCGATTTTACCGTTTCGCAAGCGCCTTTGACAAAAAAAGAGGCAGTTATTGACATACCGGAGGGCGCAACCGCTAATTATCCTAAAGATGAATATTTTTTGAATGTTTATGCTTATACGAAAGAAGCGACGGAAATGATTCCTGCCGGACATGAAGTAGCACGCGAACAATTTACTGTTCCTCCTTCGGAAAATTTTTTGGCAGAAACCCAGGATTATCTCGGTTCAATAGAAATAATCAAAGACGACAATCAGGGGATAACTTTGAAATCCGGCCGTATTCAAATTGCTTTTTCCAAAAGAGACGGCTCGTTGACGGAATATTCGGCAGATGGCAAACGTTTGTTGGAATCCGGACCACAACCCGATTTCTGGCGTGCTCCTACCGACAATGATTACGGAAACCGGATGCCGGAAATTTGCAATGTATGGAAACTTGCCGGAAAAAACAAAACCCTGAAATCGTTTAATGTGAATAAGAGAGAATATTCTGCGATTATTACGGCAGAATATCTATTGAACGACGTATCAAGCCATTATACAATCACTTACACGGTTGACGACAAAGGCGGTCTGAAAGTAAAAGCTTCGTGGAAAGCCGGACGTGAAGACCTTCCCGAAATGCCGCGTTTCGGTATGCAAATGCGGCTTGTTCCGGAATTTGACCGGTTTAGCTATTACGGCCGCGGTCCCTGGGAAAATTATTCCGATAGAAATACCGCCTCATTTATAGGTATTTATAACAGTACCGTCGCCGAACAACCATTCGATTATATTCGTCCGCAGGAAAACGGGAACAAAACGGATGTTCGCTGGTTGACATTGACCAATAAAGATGGTTACGGCATACAAATCAAAGGTTTACATCCGTTGAGCGTCAAAGCGGCGCACAATCCGGCAGATGATTTGGATTTTGGAACAAGCAAAAAGAACAGCCATCCGAGCGACGTTACGCCGCAGAAAGATATTTTCCTGAATGTGGATTACCTGCAACGAGGCCTTGGCGGAGATGACAGTTGGGGCGCCTTACCGCATAAGCCGTACCGGTTATTGGAAAATTCGTATGAGTATGAATATGAAATAAGTATAATCGAATAAAAAATGCAGGAACAATTAAAACAAGCAGTCTTTCAAGCCAATCTCGATTTGGTCAAACATGGTTTGGTTATCTTCACATGGGGCAATGCGAGCGGCATTGACAGAGCAAAAGGCTTAATAGTAATCAAGCCGTCCGGAGTTTCGTACAGCGACATGAAAGCGGACGACATGGTGGTAGTCGATTTGGACGGCAACGTTGTCGAAGGACGGTTAAAACCTTCCTCCGATACGGCTACGCATGTAGTCCTTTACAAATCCTTTCCGAATATCGGCGGCGTGGCGCATACCCATTCGACGTATGCCACCGCTTGGGCGCAGGCGGGAAAAGACATTCCGAATATCGGCACTACGCACGCCGACTATTTCAAGAACAATATTCCCTGTACGCGACCAATGACGAAAACGGAAATAGAAAGAGCGTATGAAATGGAAACAGGCAAGGTTATTGCCGAACGTTTTGCAGAAATAAATCCCGACCATACGCCCGGTGCGCTGGTGAACAGTCATGGCGCTTTCGCATGGGGAACAGACGCGCTCAATGCCGTACACAATGCCGTTGTCTTGGAACAAATCGCTAAAATGGCGGCAATTTCCCTGATAATAAATCCGAATTTACAAATGAACGAAGCATTGATAAAAAAACATTTTGAACGGAAACACGGCGCGAATGCCTGTTATGGACAATGATTTTAGATAAAACAAATTTCAAAAAATAATATTATGAAAAATTTAATTTATACGGCAATTTTGAGTATGCTGCTTTTTTCTTGCCGTGAGAAATCCTCAAAAACAGAATTGCCGCTAATTCCTGCGGAAAATTTTGAAACGACTGTGGACGGAACACCGGTTGCCCTCTACACGCTTGATTCGGGAAACGGGCTGGTCATGCAGGTTACAAACTATGGCGGTCGTATCGTTACTCTTTTTACGCCCGATAAAAACGGACATTACGAAGACGTAGTACTCGGTTTCGACAGTATGGATAAATATATCAACAATCAGGGCGAACGTTATCTGGGACCTGCCATAGGGCGTTATGCCAACCGTATTGCCAACGCCCGCTTTGAAATTGACGGCGTCGAATACAGCCTGCCGGCTAATGACAATGGAAATTGTCTGCACGGCGGATTAAAAGGTTTCGACAGCCGCGCATGGAATGTTGATACGGTCAGCGGCAACCACATTCAATTATCGTATGTGTCGCCCGACGGCGACGAAGGTTTTCCCGGAACGGTAGAGGTACAAATGACCTATACGCTTACGGCAGACAATGAATTGAAAATTGATTACAGGGCTGTCACAGATAAATCGACACACATTAACCTGACCAATCATTCGCAGTTTAATTTGAAAGGCGCAGGAAACGGCGATATATTAAATCATATTTTAACTGTCAATGCCGATTATATCACGCCGGTAAATAATTTGTTAATTCCCACAGGCGAACTAATGCCCGTTGCCGGAACGCCTTTTGATTTTAACCTGCCGACGATAACAGGCGAACGGATTAATGAAGACAACCCGCAATTGAAAATGGGCAACGGATACGACCATAACTGGGTTATCAACAGGAAAACAGAAAAAGAAACGGAATGGGCGGTTACGCTTTATGAACCCGAAAGCGGAAGAATCATGGAAGTGTGGACTGACCAGCCCGGCATTCAGATTTACACGGGAAATTTCTTTAACGGTTTTGTAAAAGGAAAATACGGCAAGCCTTTTATTCACCGTTGCGCCATAGCGCTGGAAACGCAAAAATATCCCGATACGCCCAACCAGCCCGCTTTCCCGTCCACGCGGCTGAATCCGGGCGAAGTTTATACGCAAACATGTATTTATAAATTTTCAGTAGAACCGTCCACGAATTTCACGAATTGACACTAATTTTTTCATTATAATTCGTGAAAATTCGTGCAATTCGTGGACAAAACAAATAAAACAAAATGAACGCTAAAAAAATATTCCAGCCTCCGAGAACCGGTTAAACGGAAATCAGCCGGATTTTGAATAATCGGAAGCCGATTGAACGGAAACCAGCCGGATTTTGAATAATCGGAAGCCGATTGAACAGAAACCAGTCGGATTTTGAATAATCGGAAGCCGATTGAACAGAAATCAGTAATTAAACAATAATAAATAAAAAGTAAATAAAATTATGGAAAAGATTTTAAGAATACCCCTTTTACACGAGTACAACATTTCCGACCATTTGGAATTTCATGAAACCTCGTACAAACTTTGCGAAAAATATGCAGCAATAATCGCTTCGCCTGACCTGCTTACGGCATACATTCAAGCGTTGCAGCAG
>JAITAH010000321.1 GCA_031284225.1 Dysgonamonadaceae bacterium
AGCGATAATATTTCGCTGGGCGAATCGACTTTTATGGTGGAAATGAACGAAGCCGCCGATATCCTCAACAACCTCACCGACCGCAGCCTCATCCTGTTCGACGAATTGGGACGCGGCACATCTACCTACGACGGCATTTCGATTGCCTGGGCGATTGTGGAACATATCCACGAACATCCGAAAGACAAGGCGAAAACGCTTTTTGCTACCCACTATCACGAATTGAACGAGATGGAAAAATCGTTCAAACGCATTAAAAATTACAATGTTTCCGTGAAAGAGGCAGACAATAAAATCCTCTTTATGCGAAAATTAGAAAGAGGCGGCAGCGAACACAGTTTTGGCATTCACGTGGCGAAACTGGCGGGAATGCCGTCCAGTATCATCAAGCGAAGCGCCGAAATTCTGGCCCAACTCGAAACGGACAATCAGAAAACCGGTATCGCCAAGCCCATCGGGCAAATCTCTACGCAACGGGAAGGCTACCAAATGAGCTTTTTCCAATTGGACGACCCGGTACTGTCGCAAATCCGGGACGAAATTATCACCTTAGACATCGATCATCTGACGCCGGTGGAAGCGTTGAATAAATTGAACGATATTAAACGCATTGTGAAAGGCAAATGACGGAATCTTCCCTCAAACAAAAAACGGCCAAAGGAATTTTTTGGGGCGGCCTCAGCGCCGGCATACAACAGTTGTTGGGCGCGGGTTTCGGTATCGCGATGGCCCGTATCCTGACTCAGGCCGATTACGGATTAATCGGTATGCTGGGTATTTTTTCCGGCGTCGCCCTAACGATTGTCAATTGCGGCTTTTCCGTCGCCCTAACCAATAAACAGGACGCGAAACCCGACGATTACAACGCCGTGTTCTGGTTTACGGTTTTTACCGGTCTGTTCCTGTACGGGATTCTTTTTTTCAGCGCGCCGCTGATCGGCCGATTTTTCAACCAGCCGGAATTGATTTCGTTGTCCCGGGTTTTATTTCTTGTTTTCTTAATCGGCGGCATGAGTACGGTTTCTTACACGGTGATGTTCAAAACTATGATGACCAAACAACAAGCTATCATCGACACGGTATCCACAGTCGTCGCCCTGAGTATTGGCATTGTATTGGCAATTAAAGGATTGGCTTATTGGGCGCTTGCGGCGCAAATGGTTATACAACAAGGCTTGACGGCGGTCTTGCGGTTTATTGTTGCGCCGTGGAAACCGACTTTCCGAATCTGTTTTACGCCCTTAAAACCCCTTCTGTCTTTCAGTATCAAATTATTTTTGACTAATATTTTCCTCCAAATCAATAACTACCTGCTTGCTTTCCTGTTTGGTAAATTATATAATGCGACTACCGTCGGCATATACGCGCAAGGTCAAAAATGGATGACGATGGGACAGCAATTTATCGGAGGCGCCATCGCCTACGTTACCCAACCGGTGCTGGTGCAGGTAAACGAAAACAAAAACCGGCAAACGAACGTGTTCCGGAAATTAATCCGGTTCGGCGCTTTTGTCTCTTTCCCCTTAATGCTGGGATTGGCTTTTGTGGGTAAAGAGTTTATTTTGATTGCTCTTGGCGAGAAATGGCTGTCCAGCGTGCCTTTTCTGCAACTATCCTGTATTTGGGGATCGGTCGCCTTTTTATCCGTTCTCTATACCCATTTGATTTACAGTCATGGAAAATCCGACTGGTATTTGTACGGCGCCGTCGGCGTCGGGTTAATGCAATTAGCGGCCGTAATAGGGCTGTATCCCTGGGGAATATTTGCTATGGTTATCGGTTATATCGTAACCTATTTTATCGGACTGGGCATTTGGCAGTATTACACATTCAAATTGATTCGTTTGCGATTGCGCGACGTGCTCAACGATACGCTACCCTATCTGGCTGTTACTTTGTTTTGCTTTTTCATCGCATGGCTGATAACGAAAAACATTGTCAATCTGTACGCCTTGATAACGGCTAAAATCGGGATTTCTCTTCTTCTGTATGTTTTGATATTGAAATACAGCCGGTCGGTAATCTTTCAAGAAAGCCTGTCGTTCTTCCTGCAACGACTGAAAAAATCGGAACAAACGCCAACCGACGCTTAGAGGAAACGCCCGCTCCTCGTTATTTACGGGACAGCCACACCGCTTGTTTCCACAAATAATACAAGGTGCAAGGATGACAACCGGCAAATGACGGATTCCCTATTTTCCTTCTTTGCTTCATAAACAAACACAATACCAGCCAGCGCGACCACAAATAAGCCCGGAAAGCATAGGGATGATACCGCTTTACCCGGTCGTTGGCCGCAATCAACCGTTTGAACCATTGTTGGGTCGCCGCCAAATCGGAAGATTGGACAACGGTCTTTTCCCGATGGCTGTTAAATCCATGCAGCGAAAACGACAAAGTATGAATCCGCAATTCGGCGTCGCTGGGCGATAAGCGCAATTTTTGCAATTCGCCGACAATGATTTCCCTTTTAATTCCGTCCATCAGTTGCTCCTTTTCTTTCGAAACATTGGCGGCGTGCCAACGGTATTGCAACAAAAATTCCGGGAGATTGGCCATTCGGGTACGATCGCCCAGCCGGCTCCATAAATCATAGTCCTCGGCAACCGGCTCCCTTTGATACTTATTTTCTTTCAACAAATCGGCTCGGATGCAGCAGGCCGGGTGAACGAAAGGTACGCTGAACAACAAATGTATAAAAACCAATTTCGGATCGGTTTGCAGCAGAATTTTCCCGGTTACACGTCCGTTATCATCAATCACCTGCGCCCAGGAACTGCAAATGCCGATATCGGGATGCGCTTCCATAAAACGGTATTGCTTTTCCAAGCGGCGAGGCAGGGAAATATCGTCGGCGTCCATACGCGCCACGTATTTCCCACAACATAAATCAATGCCTTTGTTGAGGGATTTCGCCATACCCAGATTGGTTTCGTTTTCAACATAGCGAATCCGTTGGTCCGAAAAAGATCGGACAATCGCCTTACTCCCGTCCGTCGAACCATCGTTGACAATCACCAACTCAAAATCGGTAAACGTTTGATGGAGGATGCTTTCTATGGCTTCACGCAAATATTTTTCCGCATTAAAGACGGGCATTACGACAGATATGGACATTTTCTGATTCATTTATTTTTATAGTAGCGCAAAAATACATCCTATTTTTCTAATTTCAAATTCTTTCAATTGTTCGTTAACAGTTTGTTTAGCGCTGCAATTCATATCTTTTGCTTTTCACTGTTTGTCGGCAAATTTATTCAAAATTTTTCTACCGATTTTTCTTTCCAGACCACCTTTGGTAGTTGGAATGCCTGTTTTTTGCGCTATTGATTGTTTTTATGCCTGTAATGCCGATGGCGCGTTTTAAGGAGAATGTTAATCCTTTTGTCAGCTTCATGGTTTTAATATGGTAAATTTATTAAAAACAATTCAAACAAAATATTTTCAATCAACTGATAAACAGTATATATAAGTCCTAAAATCAATCCTATGCAGAGAAAAATCCCAATCATGGGAATACTCCACAATGCCTGAACTATACTGCCTAAGTACACAATCGGAAATGCAATTACAACAAGTATTATCACCGCAATCAGCAAACTCAAACCATCGAAAATTCCCAAACTGAAAAAGAGAAAGTTTTTTTTCAAAGCAGGACTTTTCTTTATGTATCCCTGTACAATGTCGCATTTGTGGTCGATTGTAAAACATTGCACCCAATTAGGGTCTTCGCTATATTCATCAATCACAATCTTTTTGTCCATTGTCAACGTACCGATAATGTCGTTTTTTTCGCTTTTCCCTGAACGAATATTTAGTGAAAAAACTTTGTTTGCAAGATTTTCCTGCTTTCTGTCAATGCTTGCCAGACAAAGATTCTCGCCTCGAATTTTTGTCCAATCGAAAGTAATTTTGTTCCCTTTCGCTGTTTCTCTGACAAAAATGGTATCAACAATACATTTATCGTTATCCAGCATGTTCAAGTTGTGCATATAATTTTCAAAAAATGGGGAAACATTTTCACATTCGATTTTCACAACAACTCCTTTTTGTCCGTTAATAATAATATTTTCTTTTTCAATTACTTTTAAGAATAAATTTGGAGTTTTCTCTAAAACTTCTTCCTTGAAAAAATATAAACCTGCCTGGTCGGCAGGATAAATGTACTTTGAGGCAGCATTTACTTCGTTTGCATTTATTCGTTTGATAAACTTTTTCACTAAACGCCCATCGTTACTACACGAGCAAAAACAAAGTAAGCACAAGCCAAACAATCCCTTCAACAAAATGCCCCTACTCGTATGGCTTTTCAGAATCGTCCCGTTTTTTGAACGGTTTCCGAATCCCATTACTCTGTTGCTGTTAAATGCCTGTTTCATGATTCTTTTTTAATTGTTAATAGTATTTATTTCCTCCCGCTTCGGGTTTGTGCCCGTGCTTTTTGTTTTCAATTTTCAATTATTTTTTTCCCACCGTAGATAAATAGATTTCTGTCCGCATAGAAATTTTCTTCTAACTGCATAGATTTTTTCCGGATCGCGTTTTTCAGCAACCGGCCGAAGCCTCTTTTCTTTTGAATACCGTTCTTCTTCGGTTCCGAGAGAACAAATTTTCCATACAAAACAAAAGCTTCGGGAAAAGTTGAAATTCTTCCCGAAGGCCATTTTTCTTTAAATAGAAAGCGAGTTGCGCCGGAAAAGAGCGTCTCCCTTTTACCTTTTAAAAGTATATTTTGGAAATTATAATGAAAATCTCTCGCTATTTTTTTCCGAACGTTACCAAACATATTTGGTTAATTATTATTTATTCATTAAACTTCTTACAATTTATATTTCTTTAATTGTCAATATTTTTTCCTGGTTTTTTCCTGCAATATTATAAAAACATTTTATGACAATTTACCAAAGATTAACCATTTACAAACGCAAAGGAAACGGTTTTTTTTGAATTATGCAAGTATTATCCAGTTTTTTTACGAATTGATGCGTAGTATGTAGCGGACCGTTGGCGTCAGGGTTTTTAATGTGCAAGCAGTTGTGCAACGCCTACGGCGTAGCCTGTTTATGCGCCTGTTCATGCTTTTTCTATTGACAGGAATGCCCTATAGGGCAAAATGGATTTTGATGGGAATGCCGGTTTCTATTGATTGAAATACCCTATTCTGGCATTTTTAAACAAACGGGGCGAAGGATTCATGCCGCGTCATCCGCCGTAGCGGAATTATGGTCGGATTATCTTCGCCTACCGCGCATCATACGCAGGGCGATTTAAATCCCCGATCCGTCCATAAAAGCAGCCATAGTAGCCTTGTGCTGCACAATCCGCGAATACGGCGGAACACTGTTCGCTTGCCATACGTTTCCCCCGATGATGGAATCGTGCCCAATCGTAATCCGCCCCAAAATGGTGGAATTGGAATAAATCACCACATTATCTTCGATAATCGGATGGCGCGGCACATTCATCGGCAAACCTTGGGGATCGTAGATGAAACTTTTTGCGCCGAGCGTTACGCCTTGGTAAAGGCTTACATGATTGCCGATGATGCAGGTTTCGCCGATAACGACGCCGGTTCCGTGGTCGATACTGAAATATTCGCCGATGGTTGCCCCCGGATGAATATCGATTCCTGTAGCCGAATGTGCCAATTCTGTAATGATCCGCGGCAAAACCGGAACTTTGAGCGCCAACAATTCGTGCGCCACACGGTAATGCACCATAGCTAAAAACGCCGGATAACAAAGAATGACTTCGCCATAATTGGATGCGGCGGGATCGCCATCGTAAATCGCTTTGATATCGGTTGCCAGTAACCGTTTAATTTCCGGAAGTTTTTGGATAAAGGCCAAAGCAACTTCGTCGGCGGGCTGTTCGATTTCGTCGCAAAAGAAACTCAATCCGCGGCGGATTTGCACACAGAGAACGGCATAGAGGCTTTCCAGGTGATCGATCGTATTCCAGTCGCCGAAAAAGCCCGGAAAAAAAGCCGCTTTTATTTTCGCCAGGAATTGCCGAATTCCTTCAATATCGGGTATCGACTGGGCAGGACGGGGAATAAACGCATATTCTTTTTTCGTATCCTGCGATAAAACGGCGGCAATCGTTTCTATAGAAGCATTATTTATCATCTTGTGCGAGCAGTTAAAGGATGCGAATATCAATAATCATTAACTGAATCGTTGTCGCGTTGTTATAATTATTTTCTTCGACCGTGTAGCAAATATCAAACGGCCGTCCGCTCTTGATCGCCTCGTAGAAATGCGCCATATTGAAGGCAATGGCTTGCATCACATTTTCCGACAAAGGATCGAGCAATTCCAATTTGATATGTTCCAGTTCCTTACCCACCAGTTTACTTTCGCCGGCGTCCCGAACGTTAAAGGAACAGAACACCGGTTTTTGATTGTCTGCTCCGTAAGGACTCATCCGTTTCAGATCGGCCACCAATTTGTTGTTGATTTCGTTGAAAGACAATGCCGCATCAATATCCAATCGTTGGGTCATCTGTTCGGCCATCATAAATTCGTCGGCATAGGCTTCCAGCCGTTCTTTAAAAAGTTCCAGATTTTCTTCGCGGATAGTAATACCTACGGCAAACGTATGTCCGCCGAAATTTTCGAGTAAATCTTTGGCAGATTCGATGGCGGCGTAAATATCGAAGCCCGTTACCGAACGCGCCGAACCGGAAATAAATCCGTTGGATTCGGTTAGAACAATGGCCGGCTTGTAATATTTTTCCGTCAAACGGGAGGCCACGATGCCGATAACGCCTTTATGCCATTCCCTGTTAAAGACCATGATGATTTTTTCCGCCATCAGATGCGAATCCTGTTCGATGAGGGCGTAGGCTTCGTCAGTTGTTTTTTTATCCAGTTCGCGACGATCGTCGTTGTACTGGTCGATATTTTCGCTTTTTTCCCTGGCGCTTTTCAAATCTTTGGCCAGTAACAGATCGACGGCTTCTTTTCCATTCATCATCCGACCGGAAGCATTGATTCGCGGTCCGATTTTGAACACGATATCGCTCAGGGTAATTTCTTTTCCCGTCAGGCCGCAAACGTCGATAATTCCTTTGAGGCCTTTACTGGGATTTTGATTCAATTGCCTCAAACCATAAGCCGCCAACACCCGGTTTTCGCCGGTAAGCGGAACGATATCCGATGCAATACTCACCGCACACAAATCCAAGAGATTTTTCAGCCTGGAAAATTCAATACCGTTATTCAAGGCAAAGGCCTGCATAAATTTAAAGCCTACGCCGCAACCGGAAAGATGTTCATAGGGATAAATCGAATCAGGGCGTTTAGCGTCCACCACGGCCAGCGCCGGCGGCAATTCTTCATCGGGCTTGTGATGGTCGCACACAATAACATCGACGCCTAAGCCGGCGGCATATTCGATGACTTCTTTCGCTTTGATTCCGCAATCCAATGCGATGATTAATTTAGCGCCTTTTTCATGCGCATAATCGACGCCTTGTACAGAGATGCCGCTGCCTTCTTCCGAGCGGTCGGGAATGTAATAGTCCAGTTTGGACTTCAGACAAAACTGTTCTAAAAACTTGTAAACGAGCGCTACGGCAGTAGTTCCGTCCACATCGTAATCTCCATAGATCAATATTCTTTCTTTGTTACCCAAGGCCTTTTCCAGACGTTTCACCGCAACCGGCATATCGGGAAGGAGGAAAGGATCATGTAAATCCTTCAAGTGGGGATTAAAGAATTGCTGTACATCTTTCTCATCAATTATTCCCCTCTGTATCAACAAGAGACAAACAGCGGGGCTTAATACAAATTTCCGAGAAAGCTCGTCCCGCTTAAGTAATTGTTCGTTTGTTGGAGATTGATAATTCCATTTGCTTGTCATTTATATGTGTTTTATTTTCTTTTTTCATCGAACCTCATCATCCTTTCTACGCCTTGCAGGCGGGGTTGAAAATTCAAACGATAAAGATAGTCATTAATAATGTAATTTCTTGCCTTTTTAGCTTTGAAACAGCGTTAAATAATGTAAACACATAAGACAGGGGGCAAAAACGGTTATTGGTTCGGACGCTTTCCCGGAAACATTATCGTTCCTTGTTATCTATATTTGATCCAAATAGCGGCGCCTCCGCCGGGAGCCAAATTCAAATCCCATACCGATTCGCTGTTGACTTCCTTTTCTTCGATAACTATCGGATAAGGATTGGTATTCCAATCGGAATTCACTGCATCGCGGAACAGTTTGGCGCGGTAATTTTTCTCTGCATCCAGGAAAGAAAAATCGACTTTCACCGTTCGGGCGTTTTCGTCCGTAATGGCGCCCAAGAACCAATCGTCGGAATGTTTATCTTTCCGCGCCGTAACTACAAAATCGCCTATCTTCCCATCTTTGATAATGGTTTTAGACCAATCGGTCGGAACCGCTTCGATAAACTCGAAAGCAGGCTTATCGACATAATTTTCCGGCAAATCGGAAGCCATTTGCAAAGGACTGTAAATCACCACATACAAAGCTAACTGCTTGGCAATTGTCGTCTGCGCCCTCGTTTGTGGATACACCGGATTGGTGAAATCGAACGTGCCGAATGTAAAATCCATCGGGCCGGCCAAGCCACGTGTAAACGGTACAATAGTCGTATGTTCGGGAGGACTGCCTCCATCGCGCGACCAGGCGTCGTATTCTTGTCCGCGAACGCCTTCCTGCGTCATCAAATTGGGATAGGTACGCTGCAAACCGGTGGGCATCACCGGCTCGTGATTATCGATCATGATATGATATTTGGCCGCCGTTTCAATCACTTTGCGGTAATGGCGCACTCCATATTGACTGCTGTGGCGTTCTTTCTTATCCAAGAGCGGATTGACATACCCGGTTTTTACCGAATGAATACCGTATTTCGCCAAAAACAGAAAAGCGCTGTCCAATTGATTTTCATAATTGATGGTGGCTCCACCGGTTTCGTTGTGCCCGATAATTTCCACGCCTTTGGAAGTAGCATACCGGACAATAGCGTCGATATCGAAATCGGGATAGGGTTTCGTGAAACTGAATTGATTTCCGTTGGCTACCCAATCGCCGTCCCAACCGTAATTCCAGCCTTCGACCAGCACGGCCGAAATGTTATGAGCGGCCGCAAAATCGATGTATTCTTTCATGTTTTTTGTTGTGGCGCCGTGCTTTGGCCCTTGCGCCCAAGTATATTTTTCCTTGTGCATGCCCCACCAGATTCCTATGTATTTCGCCGGTTGCAACCAGGAAGTATCTTCTATTTTCGAAGGCTCATTCAGATTCAACAGGATGCGCGAATTGGCTAACCGGTTCAAATCATCGGCAAGGATAATCGTACGCCAAGGCGAAACAAACGGTGTTTGTGCATACACTTTGACGCCGGAAGACCAAGGGGTTAAATCCGTTTTCAGCGTGCTACCCGATACCGGATACAGATTCATGGCGGCATAATCGGTTAGATTGGCTTCATGAATCGAGATGTATTTGCCGTCGCCGGTTTCAATGGTCAGAGGCGTACAAACCGTATCCAATCGACTAATCGGAGATTGCCGATACAGCGTTTCGTAATATTCCCCTTTGTAAGCCGGTATCGACCAGGCGGGAAAATCGCCGGAAACGGCAAATTCCGTCAATTCTTCCGTAATGGCGAATGTTTTCAGGTTTTCCTGTTCGGGAAATTCGTAACGAAAACCGACGCCATCGTCGAACGCGCGGAAAACGATATTCAACAAGCGTTTTTCGCCCGCTGTTTCCTGTAATTCGATTTTAGCCTCATTGTAATGATTACGCACCGTTATTTCCTCGCCCCAAGGCTGTTCCCACGTTTCATCGAACGTCGATTGCGTTACCTGTTTGATTTCAAAGGGGCCGGCAAGCCTCGACTGGCCGTTTAACTCAAAACCCAATTGAGAAGAACCGATCACTGTTTTGCCTTCTTTACTCACGGCATAGGCCGGATTCCCGTTTGCAACACTGAAATGAATTTCAATTTTACCCTCCGGCGATGTTAAGCCGACTTCCTTCGACTGGTATTGGCAGGCGCAAAAGGATACAACCATTATCGCCCAAAAACTCGTTTGAATAACTTTTAATTGCATGTTTCTTCTCATATATTTTATCTGACTCCCGGATATCCGGTCGATTGTTGTATGTTTTCGTTCCGTTCGAGTTCTAACTGCGGAATGGGTTGTACGTACGATTCATCGCCTTTCCAGGTAATGTTCCCGTGGCGTGTTTCCTTGTAATAATCCGCTTCTAACGAACCGATTTTCCAGCGGCGGACGTCCCACCACCATTGTCCTTCGGCGAAAAGTTCGGCCCAACGTTCGTATTTCAGCACATCGTTGGCCAGATGGTCGTTTGCATCCATCGTTTTTGTACGTTCCGTAAGACGGGTGTAATCGTAAGGACAAGGCGAATCGGGCGAATATCCGTAAGCGCGCCGATGTACCTTGTTGATGTATTCCAAGGCCAATGCCGGATCATCCTCTTTGACGGCCTCGGCATACAACAGGTAAATATCCGCCAAACGCACTACCGGATAATTGGCGTCGCTGCTCTGGTTTTTACCATAAGGAGCCGTACCCATTTCCACGCCTTGAATATTGGTAAATTTGCGATGTTGCCAAGTCCATAAATCCGGACGGTTGTTTACTTCGCTCGACCGATCATAGTAAGTTACCACTCCCCTATCATTAATATATTCATCTACGTAGGGTTGCCCGGCGGACAAGAGTATGCGCGGATCTACCTTGGCTTTATCGTTTTTCAAATCCAAACTTTTTTGCCGGTACTCCGGGTCGGACAAAGCATACGGGAAATTATTCACCGAACGCGGCTGGTTAGACACAAACGATTTATTAAATGTTCGCCGGGGGACGGTGTCGCCGCCGATACCATGAAAACCAAATCGGCGAATATTGGCGTCATGGATAAAATTATTGCCCCATTCGCTGCTTTTTTTAGCGGTAATTACATCACGTTCTTTCGTCAACGGATCGACAGCGCCTTCAACGGCAGGCCGGAAACGAATATCCAAATCCATATACCAAGGCGCCATCACCATAGGCATTCCACTTCCTGTGGTGTAACCGGCCCAAGGCCCGTTCTGGTTCCGGTTGACGGTCATACTAAGCTCGTACAGCGATTCGGAATTAAATTCATTGGCTTCATTGCCGTAGAACATGTCCCGGTAAACCTCCGGCGTTACCAAGTGTTTGCCGCTGCGATTGATAATATCTTCCATTAGCGCTTTGGCTTTCGTTTTATATTCGGGGAAAATATAGGCAGCTTGCATATACACCTTGGCCAACAAGCCTTTGGCCGCCCATTCCGAAGCGCGGTATTTATCTTGACGACCCGTAAGCAAAGGAACCGCCGTTTCCAAATCATTGACCACAAATTTCCATGTATCGGATGTGGTAGCGCGCGAACGTTTCATGCTTTCAATATCATCGGCCACTTTATCGATAATGGGAAATCCCCAGCCATCGGGAGCAATTTCGAAAAACAATTGCCCATGCCAATAAGCCAAAGCGCGATTGAACAAGGCTTGTCCGAGCATATAATTCAATGGGGCCTGCTCTTCGACGATTGAATAGTTTTCTCGATACTGTTCGATACTCTCTATGGCCGTGGCGGACAAATTCGCCCACTTACAAATATCCACATACATCTGGGTGATATAACGACTGTCGATGTCGGTATAATTATCCATACTGGAACCTCTTTCATCGTACGAACCGTAGGTATCCGTGGTATGGTCATACAAATAAACCCCCATCGGAAACCAATAAAAGGCATACATTCCAATGCCATACGGACCGGCATACGAAGAAGTCAAAACCAAATTCACTTGATCCAACGTTGCCGGAAAGTTGTCGGGCGACAACGTTTGCTTGTTCGAGATATCAAAGAAATCCGAACAGCCGGCGATTGTGCCCAAACAAATAGCCAAAACTATATTTTTAATGCTCTTTTTCATCTTTTCTGTAGAATTAAATCATTACACATTAGAACGTTAAATCAACGCCGATTGAAATCAGTCGCGACGGCAAATACCGGTTTTGATGATCTACGCCACGCATAAGCACGCCGCCGCCGATTTCCGGATCAATACCGTTGTACCGGGTGAGCGTAAACACGTTTTGCGCACTCAAATATAAGCGCGCCCGTTCGAGATCGGCTTTCCGGACAATCGCTTTCGGCAGAGAATAACCGATCGACAAGTTTTTCAACTTCAGATAATCGCCTCTTTCTACCATATACCCCGATACGGTAGAATAATTTTTATTGACCGCGCCATCACCTATAAACGAACCGTTGTCGTCGATATATCCGATCCGCGGAAATTCGGTTACCGTAGTATTATTTTTACCGAAACAGGATGTTTTGAAAATATCGGCCGTCGTATTATCCGAACTGAACGTTTGAGTATAAGGCTTTACCAAGTTCATAATATCGAATCCCAGCGCTCCCTGGAACACAGCGCTCAAATCGAAACCTTTATATTCCAGATGAATATTCAATCCGTAAGTCATTTTAGGCCAGGGATTACCGATGTATTTCCGGGAAAGAGGAGTTACGCGCCCCTGTCCGTTATCATCGAAGATCAAGTCGCCTACTCCGGTTTGTTCTTTTTGGTAATAAATGCCGATGGGTTTCCCGTCCAGATTCAAGGGTTGACCGGTAACCGGGTCGTAACTGGTATGATTGGGATTATCTTTCCGCCAAGCTTCCAAAGCGTACCGATTGTATTCGTCCACCTGCGCTTGTGTCTGGAAAATACCTATCACTCGATAGCCATAAAACATACTCATCGGATGACCGTCTTCCGTACGAGCCAAAAGCGGCCAAGCTGCATCTAAACCTTCATCTATCGGGGTAGCTCCCGGCGCTGCACCTATTTGTTTCACTAAATTGGCATTGAACGAAGCATTTGCATGGATCGTATAACGGAAATCCGCTTTTTTATCCATCCAGCCGATAGCAATTTCATGCCCTTGGTTTTCCACCAAGCCGGCATTGAAATAAACGGGAACGGTATTTGCCGGATCTTCACTGGAAAAATAGTAACTCATTCCGGCCGATAGAGGCAAATCGCCCCGATAAAGCATATCTTTGGTCTGGCGATTGTAATAATCGTAAGTAACAGTCAAACGATTCCGCAAAAAAGTCCAATCGATTCCGATATCCGTTTGATTGATTTCTTCCCACTTCAAATCACGATTACCGACCGTAGCGATCCAGTAACCGGCTTGTTGAATAGCGCTTCCATCGAACGCATGGCTAATGCCCGAACCGGACCAGGTGGATTGATACATAAATTGCGGAACACTCATATCATTTCCCAAAATTCCCCAACTGGCGCGAATTTTGACGTCATCCAACCAATTTTCCGTATAAGGTTTGACAAATTCTTCCTCGCTGATTCTCCAACCGGCGTTGATAGAAGGAAAATATCCCCAGCGATTTTTACCTACAAACCGATCGGAAGCGTCGGCGCGAAAATTGGCTGTCAACAAATATTTACTCAAATAACTATAATTGATACGGCCGAAGAAAGACAAGCGGCGATCGATCGGCAAACTATCCGTAGCCTCTTTCGTCGGACCGGCAGAAGCCAAAGTAATGGATTCGGCTACCGGAATCGAAAAATCGTAAGCCGTTACACGCAGATTGTATCCGTCTAATTTCCAACTTTCGATACCCGCCATCCCTTTCAGATGATGGCTGCCGAAAGGCTTATCGTACGTCAACACAGAATTAAACATCAGGTTTTGCAACGTTCCGGCATAAGCGTTCAACTGCTGCGGAGCTACTTGTACCGGACCGAAATTGCGAAATTCGGTAAAGTTATTTCGTGAAAATCCTTGAAATTCGCCGGCGCCGGTTATTCTCAAATCCAATCCCTTAATAAATTGGATATTCAGATAGGCCTGCGCATTCAGGTGGTAATTGTTATCGTTAAAAACATGGAAAGCCTGTTCCAGACCGGCAAAATTGGGGCCACTACCCACCGACATCGGCGTATTGGCAAAATTCCCATCCGAATCATAAACCGGAGCTACCGGCACTGTACGGAAAGGTATCGTGTGATTGTAAATTGAAGATGTAGTAGCCGGATTGCTTTTCTGCCTACTACCATAAATCGATTCGCCGATGGTAATATGTTTGGAAAATTGATAATCCAAATTGTTACGAAACGAAAAACGGTCGGCGCTGGTATCCATATAAACTCCTTTTTCGCTCAAATAGCTACCCGATAAAAAGAAACCGGTTTTCTCGGACGAGGCGGCTACCGATACATTGTATTCCTGTTCAACGCCGGTATCGAACATAACGTCCATCCAATCGGTATCGGGCAGATCGGCGAGGCTCTTTGCCCCAAGCACATCCAGGGTATTACCGTTGCCGAACGCATCGCGGGCGCGTATCCAATCGGCCGTATTTAATAATTGAACAGTATTGATAATGTTCCGGATACCGTAGCGGGCATTCGCTTGAATGGTTGCTTTTTCGCCCGCGCCCCGTTTAGTTGTAATCAATAGAACGCCGCCGGCCGCCCGCGATCCATAAATAGCCGCCGAACCGGCGTCTTTGAGGATTTCGATGCTTTCCACATCACGCATGTTAAACGTGAAGCCGGCCTCTTGAGGAACGCCATCCACTACATACAAGGGACTCATTCCGTTGAGCGAACCGGCGCCCCGGATGATAATGTCGGTCGATCCGCCCGGCGAACCTTCGCCTTTTGTTACCATCACTCCCGCCGCCAAACCGCTCAGAGATTCGGCTAAACTCTTGCTCGAAAAATCTTTAATATCGTTGGCCCGTACCGACGAAATGGAACCTGTTAATTCGGAACGCTTTTGCGTACCATAACCGACCACCACCACATCTTCCAACTGTTGCACATCTTCCCGTAAAACAATCGGATAAAAACTTTTTGAAGCGGTTATTTTTTCCTCGTATCTTACATAGCCAATATACGAAACCGTAAGCATAGCGCCTTCGACAACGGATAGTTCAAAATTACCATCCATGTCGGTAATGGAGCCATTGCCGGAAGCGGTTACCGTTGCCCCGATAATTGCCTCGTTATTGACGTCCGTTACTCTTCCGCGTATCGTCTGCCGGGTTTGCGCCGGCAAATTCACTGCAAAACCAAGCATGATGCATAACAAGGCCATTTTCTGAATTATATTATTCATATTAATAGAGATTAGATTTTTATTTCGGATAAAATTTCACTTCCGGTTTCCCCAAAGCCACCGGCCTATAAAATAAGAATCAGGACGAAACTGCCCAAAAACGGGTTTAACCGGTTTTGAGCCTTTTCGTCCTAACAAACCTCAAATGTTACTTCCAGGCTTTAACCATCTTGGTACTTACCCGTTCGCCGTTGGAAAGGATCGCGCGTTCGATATACAAGCCGCTTTCGGGTTCCTTACCGAGCTTGACGCCTTGCAAATTGTAATATTCGCGGGCGACCGCTTCGGCATTGGAAATCACAGCGGGAATAGCGGTTGTGGCAACGGCGCAGGAAGGTGCATATCCTTTCACCGGATAAGCGTCGCCGAACAATTCATTGCCGAAATCATCGTTGTAAAATTCATCGCTTGTTTTTGTTCCGGTGTAAGGCGCCGTACAGAAAAAAGCGTCGCCCGGACCGGCAATCGAGGCTCCTTCCACCATACCGGCAGGCCATAGCCACCAAGCGGCTCCGGGATTATCGGCAGTATATTCAAAACCGAAAACCTGACCGTAAACATAACAAATTTCTCCAGCGGTAGTAGCTCTTGCCAAATCGAAATCCGCCGTGCCTAATTGGGTAATCGCCCAAGTGGCGCCATAAATATTTCCCCGGATTTGCTTCATTCTATGGCTGTCGCCGCTTACGTTGCCAAAACCTGTCCATTTATTCACCGCGATACTACGGGTAGCCCCTGCATTGGTAGGAGTACCTTTCAGCCAATCTTCCAGCGGAGTGCCGGTAACATCAATCGCAATAGTAAACGCTTCATCTACTTCAAAATTGTTCGAAGCTGCCCAAGTGTTGCTCTTACAATCCCATTTCACAATGTAATAACCATCGGCGTCTTTCGGATTGTTAATCTGCGTTTGTGCGGTTGCACCCAATACTACCATTAAAAAGGCAGCATACAAGAACGTAATTTTCTTCATGATAACTGAAATTAAAAATTAAACAATAATTTATATAGTAATGCAAACATAAGGGACAAAACAGAAAAAAAATAATTTTATGATAAAAATATAGAAAAATATCTGTTCGAAAACTTATACTTAATTACAGATCAAGAAAATAAAATTCTGAAAAATCAAGAAAATATAGACGAAATATGGGTCTTGAAAAAAGCGATTGAATCGCATTTTAGAAAAAAAGAAAAAAGAAAGCATTTTATTTCATTTTTTGCATTGGATATTAATAATTAATTTCTATTTTTACATTTTATCGTAAAAATCATGAAGAAAAGACAATTATTGCTGATTATTTTATGTTTGGTAACCGTCCGGAATGTTTCGGCTCAACGCGTTTCGTTCCCCGATGATGAAAAAGAAAGAGGCTATACCAACCGTCCTTATTTAAGGTACGAAGCGGAACCGGGAAAATGTACTGCAACCGGCTCGTTTTTGGAAGCCACTTACGACCAGCGGCAAATACAAAGCGAAGCTTCCAATCAAATAGCCGTTCAACTCGTTGCAAAAGAGGCTTACGTTCAATGGACCAACGAAAAAGAGGCGGACGGATTGACCATCCGTTTTTCACTGCCCGACAATGCCGAAGGAACAGGAACGAAAGGAACATTGGCTTTATATGTCGATGGCGTCCATAAACAAGCTATTGAACTTGATTCGTATTGGGCTTGGCAATATTTTCTGAAAACAATGAGCAACCCGTATCCTGATAATGTTCCAAATGCCAGTGAAAAATTTCCCCGGATGCGTTTTGATGAAATTCATGTGAAATTACCCGATAAAATTCCGGCCGGATCTGTATTTCAATTAGTAAAAACAGACGATAACGATTCGCCCTACACCATTGATTTTGTGGAATTGGAAGCCGTTCCGGCGCCGGTAACTTTCGAATCGATTCCGGATGAAAATAAAGTGCAATACGATTCCAGCGTAGGATTAGCTCAATTCATTAACAGTCATGGAGGCAAAACGATTTATCTTCCGGAAGGAAAATACAACGTTAATCAGCGAATAGTCATCAATCACGAAGGCGCTAAATTGATCGGCGCCGGCATGTGGCACACCGAAATTTATTTTACAGCTTCTTCGGACGAGAGAGGAACTTACAGCAATCGGGGCGTCGAAGTAAATCGGGGTAATATCGTATTGGAGGGCTTGTTTCTCAATACGATAAATAACAAAAGGTATTATAACAATGATGATAAATACCAGGTAGGCAAAGGCTTAATGGGAAATTTCGGAGCCAATTCCATTATTCGCAACGTGTGGGCGGAGCATTTCGAATGTGGCGCTTGGATCGACGGAACCGACCGGTTGACTTTAAGCGATTGCCGCTTCCGGAACAATTACGCCGACGGCATTAATTTGTCCTACGGCAGCAAAAATTCGATCGTGGAACAGTGCAGTTTCCGCAACAACGGCGACGATGACATGGCTACCTGGTCGCGGGGGGAAATTGCCTGCGAAAACAATATTTTCCGCTATTGTACCGCCGAAAATAATTGGCGTGCATCCAGTTTGGGATTTTTCGGAGGAAAAGAAAACAAAGCCTACAACTGTGTAATTCTTGACCCGATGGAAGCAGGATTCCGTATTACCTGCGATTTTCCTGGAGCGGAATTCAGTTCGGACGGTTACAGTGAGTTTCACGATATTTCGGTTTACAGAGGCGGCGTCAACAGCGGGTCTGCCGGCGGAGGAGGCGATTTATGGGGAAACCGGCAAGGGGCTATCCATATCAACAGCGCTTCGCAATACACGTTACAGAACATTAAAATCTACAATATCGACTTATACGATTCTAAAAGCGATGCAATTTTTATTGGCAGCGCTTCCAAATCTATTAGCAATCTGATTTTGAAAGATATATACATTGATAAAACCGGCCGTTACGGAATCTACTACAATAATGCAAAAGGCGATGCACAATATTGCAACATCGAATATAAAAATATCGGAGCGGCCACAAATACCAATTCTTTACCTTCCGCTTTCCGATTCATAGAAAATTGCAAAACAGCCCTGGAAACCCCGGAAACAAGAAATTTGCAGGCTGTCGTATCGAATGGAAATCTGGTTATATCCGGTTTTGAAACCGAACCGGTTTCCGTTTACGACCTGTTGGGGCGAAAACAGCATAGTTATCCGGTTTCAACCGACAAAATAATAATCCCGGACTTGCCATCCGGGATTTATCTTGTTCATCATGGCCGCAAAACATTGAAAATTACGACGCCTTAACCGATACCCAATCCGTAAGGTTCCGTTAAATCATACGACTGAAGCAAGGCATATTCGGCGTAATTGAGCGACGAATGAAAAATAAAAGGCGCTGTGTTTTATTGTCCGGATTGCCAACCGGCGCCCCGATTTCGGCAGAATGGATCTGCTTTTCCGGTTTCCGACGGACGCTGATCAAAAGAAGCAACGGCAAGCATACAAAATATATTTGCCAAAAGAAGCGATTTTTTCAACATAAAATTCCTTATTTAATACAATTTCTAATAATAGATGTAAAAAGCCGAAATAAACGTTGCAAACTAAATAGACTTTATTTCCATAATTCGTTCTTTAAATTCTTCATTAGAATTAAAAGCTTTGTTTTTTATCTTGGTTTTGTAAGTATAAATCGTATTGACGGAATAGCCTAAAAATTGTGCAATTTGCTCATTATCGCGGATTCCGAGTCGCATCAAAGCATAAATACGCAAGTCGGTATTGAGTAGTTCGCCCTTTTTTAATTGTATTTGCTCGCCGGGACGCAGCAATTGGTTAAACGCTTTGACAAACTCGGGAAATAATTTCAGGAAAATTTGGTCGAAACGGTTGTATAACGCTTCTCTTTCCTGCTGAGCGTCAAGATTTTTATGAATATTGTTTAAATCTTCGTACTGACGGGCGGCCACTTTGGTCTTTACCCATTTTTGCAACGCCTCCAGCTTGTCGATAAATTCGGAACTTTGATTAAAAAAGTATCCGATGTATTCTTCCTTGATTTTATTGGCTTCCATCAAGTGATTATTCAGCAACGTAAGATCTTCGTTGGTTTTCTGAATGGTTTGTTTAGCCTGGTTCAGACGTTTCAATTGCATCCAGATAATGAAAAAAGCAATCACGAGCAACATCAGCAAAGTAAAACTCAGGATAAGAACCGTTTCCATCCGGTTTTTCTGTTTTTCAATCAAATTCGTACGTTCCTCTTCGATGATGGGCAGAATATAGCCGATTTCTAATTGCCGGTGTCGGGCGTTATAAAAAGAAGCGTCATTCAATGCCTGACGAATATATTGAACCGCATGAGCTACATCGCCTTCTTCATACAGAATCTGGGCCAGATTTTTCAAAGCGACGGTTTCTTTGGTCGAAGATTTAATATCGGCTATCGCCGCCAATGTAAAATACCGTTTGGCTTCCGTCAGATTTCCTTGTAATGAATACAAATACGCCATGCTGGAAGTAGCGACGGCCAAATCATGTTCGGAATAATCCCGGGTATCAATCATTTTCCGGAAAGCGTCGATAGCTCCGCGATCGTTATCGGATTTCATTCGCTGTAAGCCGACCGTCGCCCAATAGCGCGCCGATGCGACCGGCAACAGCACGATGGCCGAATCAATAATCCGATTACCCCTTTCATTGTATTCGCTCCGGAAATCGGCGCTGTTATTATAATCCGCCAAATCATAGTAAAGTCTTGCTTTATAAGTATAATAATCGATTTTCGTAGCATCGCTGCAACCATCCACATTAATAGACGCCAAAATATCGAAAGCTTCCTTGAACATTCCCGCAGACAAATAGCAAAATCCTCTTTTTGCGGTGGAGGAAACGATTTTATCGGGGTCGTTCAGCGCCTGTGAAACTTTCAATAACTCCTCTACGCACACATACGCCGAATCGTAAATATGGGAGCGATATTCTTCAAATAAATCGACGTACAGCGGATAAAGTTGTGCGTAATCGTTTCCTTTCTTTGAAATCTCCGCTTCGATTTGCCCGATGCGAGCAGTTTTCTGCCGGTCGAAAGAGGATTGAATGGAAAGATAATGATCCAACGAATCTACACTTACTTTTCCCGAAACGTTTCCCCATACAACAAACGTAGGAAACAACAACAGTATGACAATAAACTTTTTCAGATTTATGCATGTATGTGGCGTAAAGATAAGGAAGATTTTTTGATTTTTAGCGGTATTCTTCTTTTTTTGCAAAA
>JAITAH010000356.1 GCA_031284225.1 Dysgonamonadaceae bacterium
TCAAAAATAATGGAAATAAGCGTATATAACATCAAAGGCGAGGATACCGGACGTAAGGTAACCCTCAAAGAAGGCGTTTTTGGGATTGAACCGAATGATCATGTGATTTATTTGGACGTCAAACAATATATGGCGAACAAACGTCAGGGAACGGCGAAAAGCAAAGAACGGAGTGAGGTAGCAGGCAGTACGCGCAAATTAGGTCGCCAAAAAGGCGGCGGCGGCGCACGCCACGGCGATATCAAGTCGCCGGTCATGGGCGGCAGTCGCGTATTCGGCCCGAAACCGCGCGATTATTCGTTCAAACTGAATAAAAAAGAAAAAATACTGGCTCGCCGTTCGGCTTTATCCTATAAACTGAAAGAAGAAGCCATTACCGTCGTCGAAGACTTTTCGTTCGAAGCTCCGAAAACCAAAGAATTTTTGGCGCTGACGAAAAACCTGAACGTAGCCGGTAAAAAACTTCTGGTAGTGCTCCCGGAAAATAATCAAACCATTTTCCTGTCGGCTCGTAATGTGCAAAAAGCCAACATAACCACCGTTTCCGAACTGAATACCTATAAAGTATTGGACGCTGCCCATTTGGTAGTATTGGAAAGTTCGGTAAGCGCTTTAAATAACTTTTAAGTAAAGGAGGATAAAAATCATGGGTATTATCATTAAACCGATTATAACGGAAAAACAGACGGCGATCACGGATAAAATGGCCAACCGCGTGGGTTTTCGTGTTTCCCCCAAGGCAAACAAATTGGAAATTAAAGCGGCTATCGAAGAAATGTACGGAGTGAAAGTCGTAAAAATCAATACGGCAAATTACGACGGCAAACGCAAATCGCGTTACACCAAATCGGGCGTCGTCAACGGACGGGAAGCCGCCTTCAAAAAAGCGATCGTTACGCTGAAAGAAGGCGAAGTAATAGATTTCTTTAAAAATATTTAATGTACAATTAATAAATGGGAATTCGTAAATTAAAGCCCACAACACCGGGGCAAAGACACAAGATTATCGGTACATTCAGTGAAATCACGACTAATGTACCGGAAAAATCTCTTGTTTACGGGAAACGCAAATCGGGCGGCCGAAACGAAGAAGGCCACCGGACGATGCGGAATATCGGCGGCGGTCATAAACGGAAGTTCCGTTTCATCGATTTCAAGAGAAACAAAGATGGAGTTCCTGCAACAGTGAAAACAATCGAATACGATCCGAACCGTTCGGCCCGTATCGCGCTGTTGTATTATGCCGATGGGGAAAAAACCTATATCATTGCCCCCAACGGACTGGAAGTGAACCAAACAGTGATTTCGGGGAAAGATGCAGCGCCGGAAATCGGTAATGCACTCCCTTTGGCAAATATTCCGCTGGGTACGGTCGTTCACAACGTCGAATTACGCCCGGGACAAGGAGCAAAGATGGTACGTTCGGCCGGAGCGTTTGCGCAGGTCGTTTCGCGGGAAGGCAGTTATGTCATCCTGAAAATGCCTTCGGGCGAAACGCGGAAAATCTTGGCCGCTTGTAAAGCAACCATCGGCAGTGTAGGCAATTCAGACCATGCGCTGGAAAAATCAGGAAAAGCGGGTCGCTCCCGTTGGCTGGGACGCCGTCCGCGCGTTCGAGGGGTAGTCATGAATCCGGTCGATCACCCAATGGGCGGCGGCGAAGGTCGCGCTTCCGGAGGTCATCCAAGATCTCGAAAAGGATTGTATTCTAAGGGCTTGAAAACAAGAGCGCCGAAAAAACATTCTTCCAAGTACATCATTGAAAGAAGAAAAAAATAACCTGATAAATTAAGCGTAAATTATGAGTCGTTCATTAAAAAAAGGACCCTACATCAATATCAAGCTGGAAAAGAAAATTCTGGCGATGAATGAAGCAAGCAAAAAATCTGTGGTCAAGACATGGGCAAGAGCTTCAATGATTTCGCCTGATTTTGTCGGGCATACGGTTGCGGTTCACAATGGTAATAAATTTATTCCTGTGTATATCACGGAAAATATGGTCGGACATAAATTAGGCGAATTTTCGCCCACCCGCCAGTTCCGCGGTCATGCCGGTAATAAGAAAAAGTAATTAAATTATGGGTAAAAGAAAACATATCGTAGCAGAGGCGCGAAAAGAAGCCCGCAAAACGGAATACTTCGCCAAATTGAACAATGTGCCGACTTCGCCCCGCAAAATGCGTCTTGTGGCAGACATGATTCGTGGGATGGAAGCCTTCCGTGCATTGGGCGTTTTGAAATATTCGAATAAAGAAGCAGCCGCCAGAGTGGGAAAACTGCTTAAATCGGCCATCGCCAATTGGGAACAAAAAACCGGCCGTCAGGCAACCAATGGCGAGTTGTATATCACGCTGATTAGCGTAGATTCCGGTACCATGCTGAAACGGATGCGTCCGGCGCCGCAGGGAAGAGGATATCGAGTTCGTAAACGTTCGAATCACGTAACATTATTTGTAGATACAAAAAACGAAATACAAAATTAATTGCTAAATGGGACAAAAAGTAAATCCGATAAGTAATCGTTTGGGAATCATCCGCGGATGGGACTCGAACTGGTATGGCGGCAACAATTATGGCGATACTTTGTATGAAGACAGCAAGATCCGTAAATATTTGAATGCCCGTCTTTCCAAAGCAAGCGTATCTCGTATTGTTATTGAACGCACATTGAAACTCGTAACCATTACCGTTTGTACGGCTCGACCGGGCTTTATCATCGGTAAAGGTGGCCAGGAAGTAGATAAGTTGAAAGAAGAATTGAAAAAAATTACCGATAAGGAAATCCAAATCAATATCTTTGAGATAAAACGTCCGGAATTAGACGCAACCATTGTGGCGAACAATATCGCCCGGCAATTGGAAGGCAAAATGGCTTACCGCCGCGCTATCAAAACAGCGATTGCCTCTACGATGCGGATGGGCGCAGAAGGTATCAAAGTGCAGATTTCCGGCCGGTTGAACGGCGCCGAAATGGCTCGTTCCGAAATGTACAAAGAAGGCCGTACTCCCTTGCATACCTTACGTGCGGACATCGACTACGCCCTCGGCGAAGCGTTGACGAAAGTCGGCCTGCTGGGCGTGAAAGTCTGGATATGCCGAGGCGAAGTGTATGGAAAACGCGATTTGGCTCCTCAATTCGCCAGCCAGAAAGAAACCGGGTCGCATGGCGGCGGCGAAGGCCGCGGCAACCGGGAACGGGGCGACCGCAACGATCGCGGCGAAAGACGCAACCGCCGGCCGAGAGAAAACAAAAAGTAATTGTTGAATAACTGTAAGTGAAAAAATCCTGCGTTTCGGCGTAGGATTTTTTTTGTTATCTATTCGCGCGTAAATTTTATTATAATCCCCAAAAGCTGAAATATTCAGTAAGTATTTATAGGAAAATTATAATGCATCACGAGTTGAAACGACATTCTGCTTCTTAATAGCGCTCATAAAGCGGCTTTACTCGCAATTCGAGTTTGCGAATTGATACGCCATCCTGTTTTTCTGCCAAATTATTATTACCTTAGCGAAAAAAATAAATATGAAACCGGATGATTAAAAATCATTTAAGCAAATGAACCTCGCCGGTTCCATACAACCGTTAAAAAAATAAACGATAGAGGTATGAAACGCTATTTATTTCTTTTCTTTGCCGTGCTGGGACTTTTTCCGGCGCAGGCGCAAGTGAACCGCTGGGACGAAATAACTCAATGGGAACAACAATCGCTTCCCGCCTCGGCGCTGGAAGTTGTGAACCGGATTTATCAAGAGGCTTTCGACAGCGGGAATAGTCCCGAATGGCTCAAAGCCTTGATTTATCAACTTAAATTTGAAACGGTCATCGATAATGCGGTTTTGCCCGGTCGCATCCGG
>JAITAH010000388.1 GCA_031284225.1 Dysgonamonadaceae bacterium
CATCCTGATCCCAATGGGGACTGCCCACCAAAATAATATTGTCGGGATCGATGGAACGAATCGTTTCTATCGTTTCTATCGAATAGGCTTTTACAGAATCCCAAGGCATATCGCCCCACGGCTCGTTGAAAATTTCATAAATAACATTGGGAACATCTTTATACATGGCGGCTACGTCGGTAAAAAATCGTTTTGCCGCATCTAAATGAATCTGGTGCGCGTGAAAATCGACTATTACGTACATATCGTTAGCGATAGCAGCGTCGATTACGTTTGTCAGGCAAGTCATGGCCATAGCGGAATTCGTCAAATAGGCGTCTTCCGGTTCTACGCCTATTGCAGCGCGAACCACTTCGGCATTCCAATCGGATTTCAAGGTGGTTACAGCATCGGCCGTATAGTATTTCGCCCACCAGCAGTGCCAGCCGAAGCTGACGCCTCGTAAGACCAAGGTATCTCCATTTTGATCGACCAAAGCCGTCCCTTTGACGGACAATTGTCCGTGCTTACCTACCAAGGTAGCGTTTTCCGGACAGAGGGTCGTTACTTTTTCCGACTGTTTGTTACAAGCTAAACAGCACAAAAACACACTTAACAGGGTAATGTTGCCGAGGGCAATCCATTGATTTTGTGATTTCATATACTATATAATTTATTTCAATTCAGGCATTTGATCGCGCGAAATCACCCTGTCGTCGGCAAAGGCGCTTTTCCAGGATGAGACATTAAAATGCTCGTGCGATTGTTCGTTGAATGCCGGGCTGTTCGGATTATTTGTTCGGTTGTAATCATACCAGCTCATAAACCACGACCATTTCGCTCCTGCATTCCATTGGGCGGACAGAGACGCCACATTGCCACATTCGCTCAAGGTAATGATTTTAGAAGGATACTGTTTTTTCAGCGTATTGTATTCGTTGAACATCCCGTCGGCGTCTATCAGGTTATACATATCGCGCCCGATAATGTCCACGTATTCGTCGCCCGGATACCAATCGTCATCCCCCGTTTCGCTCGTCCAAACCCATATCAGATTATTCAGTCCTTTTTCTTTGAAAAAGTCGAACATCAAACGCCACAACGTTTTAAAAGAAGTTGCTCCTTTCGCGCCCCACCAAAACCAGGCAGTTCCGCCAGGATATTTACCGAGATTGCCTTTGGCTTCGTGGAGCGGCCGCCAAAGCGCCGGTATATTTTTTTGTTTCAACAGCAACAGATAATTGGATATTTTTTCCAAATCCGCTCTAATGATTTGATTTTCGGTTGTTCCGCTTGTAACGGCTTTGGCGATATCGAAATCGGTTTCTTCGGTATAAAAACTGTAATCGGCGCTGCCTGCACGTTTCGGCACATTCCAATGCCACATGCAACTGACAATGCCCCGTTGTTTCCACCAATCTTCTACGACTTGCGTATTACCGTAATCGATCCAGCCGGTTGCCGGCGAGGCAAACAGAAAAATATAATCGAAAGCATTCAAAGCCGGATATTTTCCGGTATGATGATGTACCCATTCGGCTTCGTTGATATTCCAACTGACGTTGGCGACTGTGCCGGAAATAATTTTCCGTCCGTAATTTTCTTTCAGAAATTCGTACAATTTAATGGCTTCTGGCGAAGGATTTTCTACCGCCAATACCGATTTGATTTCTTCCGGCGGAAATTCGGAAGTTGAAAAATCCAGCTGGAAAATATTCGTATTCAACGCGCCCGGATGCGCTTTAATGGCTCCTTTTTCAATAATCAGGTGGTAATCGGTTTTTTCATCCAAAGGTTTTACTTGTACAATCAGAGAATCGTTGTTTGCGCTTACCTGAGATACAACAGTTCCATTGATTTTTATTTTTATCCTATCAATTAATACAATCTTGCTATCGAACAGAAAAATCACTTTTTCGGTTTGCGGCGAAATAACGGCTTTGTTTGCCGGAACAGAACCTCTCAGGGCAGGCATTTTAGTATCCTCGTCGTCCGGTTCATCGGGTTTTTCACAGGACACGAATAGGAAGAACAAGACAATAAACGATAGAAAATATTTTTTTTGCATGTGATGTTTTTTAAACAAATAGGAGTAAAGCGCACCGGCTTTACTCCTATTGCCAAACTATTTTTTAATTGATCAAAGTTATTTTAGAAATCAGCATATTCTGACCGCCGAGAACAATAGCGGTTGTTGACCATCCGTCGGAAACCGTCAGGATTACATCCAAAATGGCTTGCGTCAACACGACTTCGTAAGTTGTTCCATCCGTCGGTACTTCTATCGAACCCCATTGCGGATCAAAATTCGGATCGTCGGGGATAGCCACTTTGGCCCAATTAGCATCTTGCAATGCAAATTGCAGAGCGCCTGATCCCGAAGCGGTATAATACAGTTTCAATATTGTACCGGCGCGAACTCCGTCGAACGATTCTTTATAGATCCGTATAGTATTTGCCCAGCCGCCCAAATCGACCGGGGTATCCATAATTACCGTTTCGACCGGCGCAGTTCCGGTGATAATCGACACTTTAGAAATCATTGCGCCCGATCCGGTCAACATAATAGCCGATTGACTCCATCCATCGGAAACCGTCAGAATGTTATTGAGGATATCTGCGGTAAGCGTAACTTCCAGGGAAGTTGTACCCTCCGGAAGGGGTATTGTGCCCCACTGCGGATCAAAATCAGGATGGTCAACCGCTAATTTTGCCCAATTTGCATCGCTAAATGCAATGGAAGCGCCTGCAGCTATGGTGGACAGCGTAACTTTCAATTTAGATCCGGCCGGAACAGTTTCGAAAAATTCCTTGTTCAAACGAATCGGATCGCCCCATGTCAGTTCTTTCAGGTCTTCATAAATAACAGTTTCCACAATACCTGATCCGATGACCGGAATAGTATAGGCGGCCGTTCCGTTCGACGAAACCAATTTCAATTCGGTAGCGCCTTTGGCATTGCCCGGAATAACGATATACAAGTTCGGATTGTCCAGGATATATTTAACTGATTCGTTATTTATTTGAACATCAATCAATTGATTGCCATTTTCTACTAAGAGCGTCAACACGCCGCCGGCATGGATTTCCGCTTTGGGTCCCGGAGGATTCGGCAGGTAGGCAAACGCCGGAGCGGTTATATCCAATACCGGACATTCTACCGTTTCGCCGTTGGCCATCGTCAGTATTACCGCGCCCGAAACAGCGTTTAAAGGAACGAGAACCGTTATTTCATCAGCGCCGGTGGGAGTTACCTCGACAACCAGCTCGCCAAAAGTAACCGTTGTTACCAAATCGAGGTGACGTCCCTGCAATTTCAAATCGGTACCGGCCTGAGCGGGTGAAGGATTATAGGCTATTACCTCAGGTTTCAAGGTGGTAATTTCGGCCGTAATCGTTTTTCCACTGGCAGTATTCAGGATAATTTCGCCGCTGATGGCTTTATCGGGCGTCGTAACTTTGATTTCGGTTGCCGACGTCGATGATGGAATTACCGCTTCATCTACGCCCGGAAATGTAACCGATTTGACTAATTCCATATTGATACCTTTAATTGTGATTTCATCGCCGGCGCGTAACCCTGTATTCGGAGTAACGACTATTTCGGCAGGTACCGCCACACCGATATTGGCTACGGCTACACGTACTCCTGAAGCGGGTATCATCACAATAGCGCCATCGCTTATGTTTTCGGGAAGCGTGAATTTAAGTTGGTTGTCTTCTACCGCAAAAGGCGCTTCGTTGCCGTTCGGCATTTCCACTCTTATCACCAAATCGAGGTCTTTTCCTGCGGCGCTGACGGCGTCGCCCGGTTTTTTATTTGTCAAATCCAATACCGAGTTGACCGAAGGAAGCACTACTTGTAAAGCTTCGGGCGATTGATATTCGAGCGGTATTTCGTCGTTATTCTGCAAGATAATCACGCCGGATTGCGCTTCGGCGGGAAGCGTCAACACAATTTTCGTCCGTTCCCAAGTTTGGCAATTTTCTTTCGCTATTTCCACTTTATCCGAAAGGATAACCTTGTGCATCAGATTGAAATAATTGCCTTCGATGGTCAATACCTGTCCGGCTTTCACAGGTTGCGGACTCATTTGGGTAATTTCGACCGGCTCCGAAATCGTCAATACTTCTTTCGAACTTAATTCCAGATTATTAGGCCCAATCAATTTAACGATACCTTCCACGGTTTCCTGCGGAACAACCACTTTGATGAGTTTATCGTTTATCGCTTCGATATCGGTAATTTCAATGCCATTAGGCAAAATTACCTTGGTTATTTTGTCGAGATGCGTACCTGCAAAACTCAATTTCTGCCCGCGTAAAGCGGGATTCGGGCCAAACGCTTTGAGCGTGGTTTGCGTACTGCCCATTATATCGGTGTTCAGGTCGTCGTTTTGACAAGCCGTGAAAACGAACGCCGAACAAAATAGAAGCAAACCGATTGTCCGAATAACGGATATGATATTTTTCTTATTCATTACTGTATAATTTTAGATATTAAGGAATTACACGGATATTATCAATCAAGATAACCGGATTACAAGCCGCTTCGCCTGCATAATATTCGCTACCGCGGTTATGTATGCTCAATCCTAAAGCGCCGTAAGCCGTTGTTAAAGGCACTTCAACGCCATAACCATTGTATTTAAAGTCTGCCAAAGGAATGGAAACTGTTTCCCAACCATCGGAAACATACGAACCAGAGCCTTTCCACGGCGCCCAGATTGCCCGCGGCTGACCGCCTCCGGCCGACGTTCCGTCCGCCCAAAGATAGTCTTGTAATCCGCCCTGTTTGAAGAAGCAGATAATCATCGGTAAAGCCGTCCACGGTTCCAATACATTCACTTCAAATTTCAGCGTAGAGGTTGCCGGATCGCTTGAGAAAAAATTTCCCGTAGGAACGCCGTTGTCTTCGCCCCAGAAATTGATAGTATAATTGTCCTCTCCACCGGACGACCATGGTCCCGGATCTATTTGTTTACCATCTAAGCGGCAATAATTTCCGGTTAAAGCAAGTGCGGGATCGTTTTGGATACGGGCGGCAGAAGGTCTTCCCCAACCGCCAACAAATCCTTCTTCAAAACCGGTCAGCAAACCGCGGTCGTCATGGAAAACATCTTTCGAACGTCCGGAGCGACCATAGACAGTTCTTATTTCAATCTGTCCTCTAATATCCACTGCAGGAGCTTTGAACACTAATTTTGTCTTTTCAAAACTGACAATATCGGAGGTAGGAATTTCGTAGTCGCCGACAAAAACACGAATCAAGCTGGGATCGGTAGCTAAGAAATAATCGCCCTCTACTACTACTTCTCCGCCTTCCGGTACTTGTTCGCATTTCATTTTTGTAAATTTCGGCGCCGGAATTCGGACTTCAAAATCGTAAGCTACCGTATCTTTCTTCCCTGTTACCAAATAAATTTTATTAGTAAGTACCGATGGCAAATCGTTGGGAACATTGACAAACAGCGTATTTTTCGTAATAAAATTGATATTCAATACGGCTTTTACATTGTTGAACCATACTTCCTGAATACTGGTCAGATTGTCGCCGATCAGAACGATATTTTCGTTCATCTGCGCTCCGGCGAGCAACTGTTCTTCCAAATCCTTGTTTTGATAACGAACATAATAGACGGTAGGCAATCCGTCCGTCATTTCGTATTTTCCGGGCGTTTCTTCCGTGCACGACGTAATAAATACGGCGGGTAAAAGCAACAACAGCGGAAGCAGCTTATTTATAATGTTATTTTTCATACGTGAATAATTTATTTTTTAATAGTTGTATGGAACTCGCATGATTTTTATTATCATGTACTTGGGTGATTTGACAAAAATCATGCTTTGTTTCATATTTCAATAATATTTAAAATTAATAGCGATATTGGCTCATATCGTATTCGATCGGCGCTTCTCGCAAATGCGGATTGATCTGCAAATCGGTATCCGGGAACGGCATCACGAACTTGTCGATGCTGTATGGCTGTCCGGTGGGTTCGTCCGTATTGATACGCGGCGTTTCCTTATCGTCATCTCCTATGGTAATTCCTTCTACTCCATTGAAATAATAATCCGTAATACCCATATAGTTTTTACGATTCTGCGCATTTAACCGCGCTAATGCTTCATCGGGCTTGTAGTAAGCCAAGCGAACGAAATCGTACCAAAAATCGCCTTCAAAAGCCAATTCCAAACGGCGTTCTTTGAAAATATCATCAAAAGTAATCGATGTTCTTTCGACAACTCCCGCCCGTTTGCGTACAGCATTAAAAGCGGCTAATGCTTCGGCATCGGAAGTAGAGGCTGCATTTCCCAAAACCGCTTCGGCATAAATCAGATAGACGTCCGCCAAACGCAAGAGATGCGTAGCCAGACTGGTACCCATATCTCTCATCGGGCGCCCCATTTCGGCCGTATGGTCGGCGTTATTTCCTACAATGTGTTTTACGCAGTTGGCGCCTGTGCTGGAATGAAACGAACCCAATACATCGCGATAAAATCGGGTATAATCAAATCCGTTGGGGAAAGCGACCGGCTGTTTATTGGAGCCTTCTTTGGTCGGATGATCCCTCCAAAAATATTGATAGACGTCGCTATACATCATCATCGTGGCTTTACGGCGTTTGTCCACATTGATGCGGTAACTCAATACGGTAGCGTCTTCGCCGAATGCCGCCTGCAAGTCCAACGACGGACCGCCCCAGCTACCCCATCCGCGAAATTCATCGAATCCTTGTGCAGTGAGGTCGGGTTGCATCATGTTAAATGCCGTCCACGAATCGTCGCCGGCTACTACCCAGCGCCAACTAATCAGGCTTTCCCGTGTTTCGTTGTGGCTTCCGCGGAAGATATCGGCATATTCCGGTTCCAGACTGCGGCCGCTTTCTTTTATCACTTTGGCTGCATATTCTTTGGCCTTATCCAGATCGGCTTGATTCCGATCGCCGTTGCGGCCGTATCCCGACTTGGTCAGATAAACTTTCGCCAACAGACCGTAAGCCGAATATTTGTCGAGCCGTCCTGAGGCGTTGGTTTCCGGCAACCATTCGATCGCCTGTTCTAATGTCAGAATAATATAATCATACACATTTTCTACTTTTGCACGGTATAACTCGTTGAAATTCATATTTCCGATCATTTCGGAAGAATTGTGAACAATGGGAACTGCTCCGTAGATACGCACCATATAAAAATAGGACAGCGCTTTCCATACCAAAGTTTCGCCTTTGGCCTTATTTCGTCCGGCCTCGGTAGTTCCTGAACCGGCATTTTGATCGATATTTTCCAATAGGGTATTAGCGCGTCCATTTACCGCCCACAAAGAGGCCGACATATCGTCCAACTCTCCATCTACCGAGCCATCCAAAGGCGTAAGTTTCCAAAAACCACTGCTGCCCATGTAGTAATTACCCGATTGGCAATCGCCTACCCGGAGCCAGCCTCTGTAAAAGTCGGACCAGGGTGCGGAATAGAGGAAATTAACAGCCTGCAAACATTGTTCGTCATTTTGGTAAAAATCGGGCAATGTATAGCTGGATTCATCGGGGCGATTCAGAAAGTCTTCACAGGAAGTAAACGCTCCCATCATGCTTATTGCTATTATTACAAGCAATAACAGTTGTTTGATATTATTTGAATTTTTCATATACGTCAATTATTAAAAAGATAAATTTACGCCGAATGAAATGACTCTTGGCGCAGGATAACGTCCCATATCAAATCCGAAAGTATAGCCGGAAGCATCTTGGGGATTGGCTCCGACTTCCGGATCATAGCCCGAATATTTGGTAAATGTTAACAAATTCTGAATGTTGGCATATACCCGTATATTTTCGATTTTCCATTTGTTGACCAATTTTTCCGGCAACGTATAACCGAACATAATGTTTTTCAGACGCAAATACGAACCGTCTTCAATATATTGGGTGCTTGTTCGCTGGTTGTTGTATGGCAAACCTTGTCCGGCACGCGACATTTTCGTATCGGGATTGGAAAGGGTTACGTTGTCGATATCTTCAAACCAGTTGTTGATGGTTCGTCCGTATGCATCCACTATGGGATATTCTTTGTTGGCGTCGATCGCTACCAGATTAGCATAATCCATTGCTTTCCGCAACTGATTCGACCAATAACCCATACCTGTTAAATCGCGGTTCAAACCGTTGAAAATTTTGTTTCCGTAACTTCCTTGTATGAAAATCGTAAGATCGAAATTTTTGTAGCTGAAAGCATTGTTGAATCCGTAAGTAAATTTTGGCAACGGCGAACCGATAGCAGTACGGTCGTAGTCGTCAATTTTACCATCGGGAACGCCGTCCGGTCCGCTGAGGTCGCGGTATTTAATATCGCCTACGAAAACCGTCGAATAGCGGTCGTAACCGTTAGCCGGAATCTCGCCCCAAAGGTGCGTTGCGATATCTTCCTTGCTGGTATAAACGCCATCGGCGATCCATCCGTCAAATTCGTAAAGCGAACCGCCGATTTTAGTCAAACAAATTCGATCGTTCCATTGTCCTACGCCTTCGATTCCCGATGCGTTGGAACCGGACAAAGCGACTAATTTGTTTTTATTGAAAGATATTTGAAAATCCGTATCCCATTTGAACGTTCCCGTCAGATTGTGCGTAGTCAATGCAATTTCCAACCCTTTGTTGTTGATCTCGCCATAATTACCGTTAGGAGCGGTAAGAGCTGTATTTCCGTTTCCTTTGGTACCCATATAACTGGGCAAAATATTATTCAGGTTCATCAACAAATTGTCCGAAGTCTTGTCGTATGCATCAACAATCAGATTGATGCGATCGTGAATCAACGAAATATCCAATCCCAGGTTCCATTGTTTTTGCGTTTCCCATTGAATATAAGGATTAGCATATTTATCCTGTCGGTAGCTTATGCCCAATCCGGTAGGGAATGAATTCAGATTGGCCAGCCATCCGCCGCCGCCAATATTCTGATTACCGGTTTGTCCCCAACCGATACGCAATTTGCCGGCGCTGACGACATCTCTCAAAGATTCGAAAAATGCTTCGTTTGAAAAACGCCACGAAGCGGCAACCGAATGGAAAGGCGCCCAACGATTTTTCGGACCGAAGTTTGAAGATCCATCATAACGGAAAGTATAAGTCAACAAATACCGGTCATCATAATTATACGTTTCACGGGTAAAGAACGAAGCCATTGCGGCAGAACCGTATCCATCGTTAATAGCGGCAGGGTCGGCGCCTAATTTCGGATTTTTTATCACATTGCTCGGTAAGTTAGAGGCTTGTATCCGTTGAAACCGCCATGACGATTCCCAGACTTCTTGTCCTGCCATCGCTGTAAACGAATGTTTGCCGACATTGCCCGAATAAGTTACATAATTTTTCAATTCCCAGAAATTATTTACATTTTCCTGCCAACTGATTTTATTGACGGCTCTTGCAACGCCGTTACCAAAATCGTAGGTCGGTTGCCAGTTTTCGGCATGTGCAAAACCAAGGTCATAACCCAATTCGGCGTGCCATGTCAGATTTTTGATTGGCGTTATATCGAAAAAGAAGTTTCCGTTCAATTTTTGCCTGTCTAAATTATTTTCATCCAAATGAGCAATTGCAATCGGATTAATTGTGGTATATCCTTGTCGGACGATGGTAGCATAATTGCCGTAAGCATCATAAATAGGCATATCGGGTGGCGTTTTCAACGAATAAGTAATAATTCCTTCCGTTCCTTCCGCTCTGCCTAAATGCTCTCCTGTTGCGGAATACATGGCATTCAGACCTAATTTCAACCAAGGTTTCAAATTGGCGTCTAAGTTAGCGCGAAATGAATAACGGTTGAAATCCGTAGCAATCATTGAACCTTCCTGATTCATATAAGAACCCGATACATAATATTTAACGACGTCCGTACCTCCTTGCGCCGAAATAGTATGCTGAGACATCAAAGCCGTGCGGAAAACAGCGTCTTGCCAGTCGGTACCGGCTCCCAACAAGGCGGGATCCGAATATTCCGGCGTACCGGTCGAACCGCCCGTTGTTTTAGCGATTGCATCACTATAAGCGGCATAGTCGCGCAAATTCATCATATCCAATCGTTTTACTTGATTTTGGATACCGAACATTCCGTCGTATGAGAATTTGGCTTCGCCCGATTTACCCCGTTTGGTCGTAATCAATATTACACCGTTGGAACCTTGCGCTCCGTAAATAGCCGTAGCGGAAGCGTCTTTCAGGATTTCCATAGATACGATATCCGAAGGGTTCAAAGTAGATAAGGGAGAAATGGACGATGTGCTACCGTTACCCAAAGCCAATCCCAATCCGTTGCTCGAAGTAGTACCGCCTTGCCAAATCACCCCGTCTATTACATATAGAGGTTCTGCGCCTGCGTTCAGGGTAGATTGTCCGCGAACTCGGATAGAAACCGACGACCCTGGAGCGCCGGAAGTCATTACCGAGGTAACCCCCGTGGCACGTCCCTGCAAAGCTTGATCAATGTTCGTAATAATCGAACCTTTGATCTTGTCTTCGCTAATGGAAGCCGAGGCGCCCGACAAATCGCTTTTCTTCATCGTGCCGTAGCCGACTACAACTAATTCGTCAAGCAATTGATTGTCCTCGTCCAGAACTACCCGGAGATTTCTTGAACTACCGGTTACCGAAATTTCTTTCGTTTTGTAACCAATATACATAAAGACTAAAACAGCTCTATCAGAGGAGATAGTTAGCGAGAAGTTGCCATCGACATCGGTGGCTGTTCCAACAGCTGTTCCTTTCACAAAGACACTCACCCCCGGCATTGTTAATCCATCCGCATTGGAGGAAACAACGCCATTGACGGTTGTTTGTGCCGAAGCGTAAGCGCCGGTGCAAAGCACCAGCAAAAACAACATAAGTTTTTTCATACTTTTGAATAAAATTTGAAATAAATATATTTTAAGACAAAGGTATAAATTTAGATTAACAAAACTTTGCAAAGTTTGCATCTATTGCTTATAAAAATGAAACAAGATTTTAGGTTTTGATACTTTATATATAAATTTTGAAACAGAAATATTAATTCTGTTCCTTAGTCTCGTAATACTTCACAAACGAACGCACTACGACTTTATTTCCTCCCGGCGTAGGGTAATCTCCGGAAAAATACCAATCGCCCTTGTGATTCGGACAGGCTTCGTGTAAGCCCTCCAGCGATTGATAAACGATTTCCACTTGCGCTTGGATGTCGTTCGGCTCCAGCAGTTCGGCAATTTTGATGGAAATTTCATCGGCGGTAAACGACCGGTAAATATCTTTTACGTAATTAATTACTTCTTCTTTCGGCAAGTCTAATTGAGCTTTACATTTTTGATACGTTTCGTTGATGACCGATTGCATACCGCGTTCTTTCAACAAGGCAATGGCGGCGCGGAATGCCACAAACTCGTCCATCCGATTCATGTCGATGCCGTAGCAATCGGGATAACGCACTTGTGGCGAAGACGATACAATGATGATTTTCTTCGGGTTCAGGCGATCCAATATTTTAATAATGCTCTGGTTAAGCGTTGTGCCGCGAACGATGCTGTCGTCAATCACAACCAAATTATCTTTTCCGGCACGAATAGATCCGTAGGTAATATCATAGACGTGAGCGGCCAACTCATCACGGCTATTTCCTTCGGCGATAAACGTGCGGAGTTTAATGTCTTTCAGAGCCACTTTTTCCTGACGGATTTTCATGGACAGTATCCGGTCTAATTCCGCCTCCGGTAGTTGATGTCCCTTTTCTTTGATCAGTCGCTTTTTTTGTTCGTCGAGGTAAGTTTCAAAACTTTCCATCATACCCAGAAACGCCACTTCCGCCGTATTAGGAATAAACGAGAAGACCGTATTTTCCAAATCGTTATCAATGGCTTTCAGGATGGGATGCAAAAGGAGTTTTCCCAGCATTTTCCGTTCCTGATAAATATCTCGGTCGGAGCCGCGTGAAAAATAAATCCGTTCGAACGAGCAGGGATTAACGTTTCGGGCTTCCTGTATTTGTTCCAGATCGATGCGGCCGTTTTGTTTCACGATAAAAGCCTGTCCCGGTTGCAATTCATGTACCTTCTCAATTTTCCCGTTAACGACAGTTTGAATGACGGGACGTTCGGATGCTACCACCGCTATTTCATCATCGTAATAATAAAACGCGGGACGAATGCCTTGCGGATCGCGGAAAGCAAACATATCCGTAGTACCGGTAACGCCGCAGATAACAAATCCGCCGTCCCACAATTTGGATGAGCGCCTCAACAGTTTAGCCAAATCCACGTTTTCGGCAACCATTTGATTGATTAATTGCCCGTCGGCCGTTTTTTGCTGGTACAGTTCCATCCAGTGTTGCACTTCCCGGTCGAGATAATCCCCCATCATTTCCAGAATCATAAACGTATCGGAATAGAGGCGGGGATGTTGTCCTTCGTGTACCAATGCTTGAAAAATCTCGTCCACATTGGTCATATTGAAATTGCCGCAAAGCATCAGACTGCGGGAGCGCCAGTTATTCCGGCGCAAAAAAGGATGAATGTATTCCATTCCCGATCGGCCGGTAGTACTGTAACGCAAATGTCCCATATAAACTTCGCCGCAAAACGGAATCAGCGGATAAGGCGTACCGGCGGGCGTCCGGTCGATTTTACTGTAGGTAGCCTGGAACACTTCTTTAATGGCATTGCTTCCCATCGCCCGTTCGCGGAAAATATATTCGGAACCGGGTTCAGGCTTAGCGCTGACGCAACCGATACCGGCGCCTTCCTGTCCGCGGTTGTGCTGTTTTTCCATCAAGAGATAAAGTTTATTCAGACCGTATTGCCACGTACCGTATTTTTCGACATAGTATTCGATGGGTTTCAGTAAACGGACTAAAGCGATTCCACACTCATGTTGAAGTTGTTCCATAAAATTTCCACTAAGAAAGCGCAAAGATAGCGATTATTTAAAAATAAATACCTATCTTTGCAGCCGAAATTCTGAAAAAGTATTAAGCCCGGATGGCGAAATTGGTAGACGCGCTAGTTTCAGGGACTAGTGTTCGCAAGGATGTGCAGGTTCGAGTCCTGTTCCGGGCACAAGACAAACGCTAATAGTCTAAATTGTAGATTATTAGCGTTTTCTCTTTAGCGGCATTTGCACAACTTCAGGCGACAGCGGTTTATTTTCAAAAATATTTGCTTATTTTTTTTCTTTTATGTTTTTTTTGCTCATCCCCGTAGCCGTAACCATAACCATATCCGTAGCCATAGCCATATCCGTAGTACCCGTAGCCTCCACGTCCTTGTTTGACCGCATTCAGAACAATTCCCATATTGTTCCATTTTTTATTGATGTACATATTTTCCAACTCAGGCAACAGTCGCCGGTCAAAATCACCGGAGCGAACGACGAAGATATTCATGTCTGTGATCCGATTGACTACCGAAGCGTCGGCAACCAATCCTACCGGCGCACTATCCACGACAATAAAGTCGTAGCGCTTTTTAAGCTCGGCTATCAATTCATCCAATCGATTACTTAATAACAACTCCGTCGGATTAGGCGCAATTGCTCCGATGCTAATCAAATCCAGGGATTCGCACACGGCATTTTCCCGGATAATGTCATCTACTTTTACCGATGCGTCGAATAAATAATTAGTTATCCCTAATCCATGTTTTTTACTAAACCGTGCACTTAGCGTACCCTTTCTTAAGTCCAAGTCAACCAATACTCCCCTCATGCGACCAATTTGAACAAGGCTTGCCGCCAAATTAATCGTAGTAAATGTTTTACCGGCGCCTGGCAGAAACGAAATAACGGAAACGACTTTTTGTTCTTTCAGATGAAGCATATACTGCATGTTGGTTCTCAATATGCGAAAGGCTTCCGTTATGACGCCATAACCTTGCGTCAATACGCAAATTTGCTGATCGCTGGCATCTGAAGCCAATGGAATTTCTCCGAGAAACGGAATGCTCAGCGCATTTTCCAGATCTTTTTTGCTGTGTATTTGCGTATCCAGTATCAAAATCAATAGTAAAATAACGGCCGGCACTGTTATTCCGCAGCCTAAACCCAATAACAATTGCTTATATCTACTCGGATACACCGGTGCATCACCTCCCGACGCCGGATCAACAATCCTTGCATTATCATCGACCATAGCTTGGTTGAGCGCATTTTCTTCCAGCTTATTCAATAGGAACAAATACAATTCCTCTTTGATCTTTTGCTGTCGCTCGATCGAAAGTAGTGCGCGTTGCTTTTCCGGAATCGAATAGATTTTACTTAATACATTATTTTCCTGTTTCACAAAGTCTTGTTTCTGAATATTCAGGCCGGAGATCATATTATCTACCGCCCGCACAATATTCTGCTTCATCATTCCGATCGAACGGTTTAGCTCTTCCACCACCGGATTTTTATTGCTACTGCTTTCAATTAGTTTGTTTCTTCTTAATATGGTATTGTTATATTGCGTTATCTGACTTTCGATATTCATATCGACTAATCCTGTATTGTTCGGTATCAGTTCGTTTTTGTCTTCATCTTGCAAATATTGTTTCATGAATTGTACCAATCTCAATTGGGTATCCAGTTCTTTCATGGCCGATTGATATTCCCGGCTATCGGATATATACAGTTCGGCCGCGGTTGTGATATCAATCCCGTCATTGGCTTTCCGCATTGATTCAATACCTGTTTCTACGATTCCCAGTTCTTTTTCAAGAATTTCCAATCGTCCCCTGATAAATTCAGCCGTATTTATAGCCACCCTATTCTTATCGGCAATCGCCTCTTCGTTATATACCGACACGATCATGTTCAACATATCCGCAGCTCGAAACATAGAATTGTCTGTCAGCGTCATACGCACAATAGCGGCGTCTTCTTCCAACTGCCTGGTTGTTAGACGGGATAAAAAGAAATACATCATGCTTTCCCGAGCATATTTTGTAACCGTGATAGTTTTTCCATACCACGACGGGCCATAATAGTATCCGGACGGATCGATCACGATTGTTCCTACCGGAGTATGAATCGTATCGCGCAGGTTTGCAATGATTTTTTCCTCGTTTCCCAATATTGAAAACCCGGAAAGTTCTACTTCTTTCTCGTTGAGAGGAACGACCGATAAAAAACAGTATTTTTCCGGATTTACATCCAAAAAAGAAACTTTCACCGGGGATTGGGTATAGAGTTCGTGGCGCCGCATTCGCTTCGTAATAACGTAGCTAACATCTGCATGTAAATTTTCAATCGATCTACGTACTAATTCTTTCGACTGTAATTGCAGCATTTCGCTTGCGACATTCACCGGCGCCGAAAAACTATTGTAACGATTCAGCCGCATGGTACCTTGCGTATTGGCCGGCGTTTTCACCATGATCGTTATCGATCGACTGTACACAAATTGTGTTTTGCTGTATTTATATCCAAAATAACATCCAAATACCAACAGAGAAATGAGAAACCACTTCCAGTGGAACAGCAAATACATGAAAATATCAACAAGATTGATAGACTTTTCATCCGCATTAAGGCGCTGAGACGATGTGCTTTGTAAGTCCATAACTATTATTCCTTATAAAGTTCGCATTAAAATGGAAAGTGAAACTATCACACTGGCTACACCCAATAGAGTAGAATACATTTGCCATGCACGATTTTCCCGTTGTGAAGGCATGCCTGATTTCGGTTTGACATACACAATATCGTTTTGTTGCAGGTAAAAACTGGAAGAGTTAAACACATTAACGGTACGCAAGTCGTTCATCAGCATCACACGCCGGCCTTCTATTTCACGTATCACGGCCACTTCGCCCAGCGATGCATTGGCAGTCAAACCGCCCGCCCGTATAATGGCTTCAATCAAGGTAATCCGGCTATCCGGTACCGACAAAACGCCTATGCCACCGACTTCTCCCATCATCAATATCTTTAAATTCATAAGCTCTACTGTTACGATAGCGTCATTAATCAGCTCTTCCTCCTTCAATCTCGCTTTTATCAGGCTGGACAGCGCCTGCTGCGTCAATCCTTTCACATACAATGTTCCCAGTATTGGAAACTCTATGGTTCCTTGCCGGCTCACTACATATCCGATTTCTTGGGTAACGGGATTATCCATAGTCTGAAGTTCGCCTTCCGTACTTACACGATAACCAACAACTCCAAGATTGAAAGGAGCAGATAATTCCGGATTCTTAGAACTGATTATAATCCGCAACCGATCGTCTTGTTGAATTCTTAGTTCTGTTTTTTCTACTAAGGAATATAAGTAATCCGGTTTCATATCTTCCAGATAGACTATTTTGGGCGACAAGCAGGAAGTCATCGCAAAACCACATACTATCAATAAAAACACACATTTTCTCATACCATAATTTATTTTATAATTTATATTTGTTTCATTTTTTTGTAACATAGCATAGCCGCCTTTTTATCGGGCAAACACTCTAAATAACCTATTCTTACTTTGCCAATTACATTTTCCAATCCGTTACACATAGCTGTGTATAACAATGTATTCCATCGCAGAGCCGAGCAACTGGGTAAAAGCGTTATCAAGGCATCTACTCCTTTTTTCCATGTAAACCGGTTTACGGGCGCCTGTTCTAAACGCACCAAAGCCTTCAAGGGCGCTTTACGGTTCTTATAACAAGGGGTTTTCCCGCTCCAAGGAGTACCATATACATACACATTGCCTTCTTCTATCCGGATGGCCGGATTATCATCATTCAGCAATTCGACGCCTTCCACGTAACGCAACCACAAACTGCTGTGCGTACTTTTTCCCGTACCGCTCTTTCCTAAAAAAGCATAACCTTTTCCGTCTTTTTCCACTACGGAAGCATGTATCAAAATCGTTTGATACAACACGGAAGACTGGGCAAAGGCAATCATCAAAAACGACGACAATATAGCGCCGGCAAATTTATCTTTTCCATTTACATACGCCGTAGCGGTCGAGAATATTTTATC
>JAITAH010000040.1 GCA_031284225.1 Dysgonamonadaceae bacterium
TATATTTTCAGGGATTGCACATCCCCCGCACTTCCCTTGACAACTAATTTTTTACCCAAAGTATAAACTTCCGGTTTGTAATTGTAAATCGAAGGAATACCTACGTTCCCTACCTGAAATGTTTGGGTTTCTGCAAAAGCGCCGCCCAGATAAGCGCCGTTAATTGCCTGTACCGTCCATTCATAAATGCCTTCGGGTAAGTCGTACAGTTCATACGAAGTATTGGTGAATACATTTCCCATCCGGCCGCCCACCTGACGCCAGCCGTTTTTGTCGCCGCCCACAACTGCCATCGGATGATAGAACCATTTTCCGGTAGTCCGATTTTTCAGCGACAGATTATACGTTGTTCCATACTTTCCGGATTCGCTTGCCGGGGCGTTCCACGAAAAAGTAATCATCACGCCGTCGCCGGTATCGACATGGGCATTCAGATTCGTCGGAGCGGCAGGAGGCGTCGAGGCTTGGGCCGATTGATTGACAACATATCCGGCAATCCGGCGGTTAAAATCGCCGGTTCCTCCACTGTAACCACAGATCAGCAAATCCACTTTGTTGTCGCCGTTTAAATCCGCCACCCGATAACCCTGTTCCGAAACGCCCGGAAAATAGCTATCGCTCAAAGGACTTTTTGTAAAAGCAAAAGTAGCGTTATTATTGCATACATACAAAGCGGTTTGCTGTTTCGTTCCATTCCAGCCGCCGATAAAAAAGTCGAGTTTCCCGTCGTTGTCCCAATCGACAATCGCACTACCATTGCCTATACCGTTCTGGCGATACCATTCGTAAGTTTGAGCAACCGATGTAGAAGCGCCGTTTTCATTTTTGTAAATCCGGATAATTCCATCATTATCCTCGCCCGAACCCAAATAACCGTCGCCGTTTAACAGCAAATCGAGATAACCATCGCCATTGAAATCGCCCCAAGAAGCCGTACCATTCGCTTTTTTCCGATAAATATTCACGCCGGCATACTGGGTAAACACCCCAAAACCGTCATTTTTGAATAGCGCAGAGAAACGAGTGGCAGCAACATCATCAAATGCTGTGATAAAAATGTCCGGATAATGGTCTTTATCAAAATCTACAACCGTAACTTCCGGTTCAACAAATTTATAAGATGCAAACGATTGATTAGACGCTTGGAATGTACCATCGGCCTGCTGGAAATAGATAATGCAGTTTTCCTGTCCGTTGGCGAAGAAATAATAATCCAGCAACCCATCCAAGTTGAAATCGGCAAATCCGCAGGAAGTAACAGTCGCCGCTTTGTTATATGGATACTTAGCCTCTTCGGCAAGCGTATAAACACCGTGCCCGTCGTTGAGGGCAATACCTACGGAACGAGGCGTAATATTGCTCACTCCCCATCCGGCGAAGATAATATCCAGATCGCCATCACCGTCAATATCGCCGAATTGGATATTGCCGCTTTTCCCAATTTTAATCGCCCGGTTGCCTGTCTGAACGGTATAGTTTCCGGCGCCATCGTTAATCAGGATAGCTCCTCTTTCAGCGCCACCGTTATTTTCTCCACTGAAAACGACATCCAAATCACCGTCGTTGTCGATATCGGCAACGGCAAAATCGCCTTTTTGTATATCGTAAGATATTCCAAAATCAATAAACTGCGCTTGCAAACTCGTTAATGCAAGGGCAAACACAACTAATGTAAATAAACGTTTCATACTTATTCAATTTAATTAAACCAATAATTTTTTTACTGTTGTATTTGAAAATACGGCGCTGTTTTCATCGTTGAACTCGGCACGTCGTTTTCGATGGTAGGCCACCCGTCTTTCCAGATCACTTCGTCCATCATCAGCGGACGGCGGGTAGCGCCGTTGGGCAGCAACGGATTTTTGTAATCAATGGCATGGTAAAGGATGAAAAAACGTCCTTTATCGTCCTGAATAATTTCGGAGTTGTGTCCGGGACCTACCCAGCCGACATTTTTATCGCCACGCAGGAAAGGTGTTCCCTCTATCCCATTGTTGAGAATATCTCTTCCGTCTTTGGTTTTGTAGGGGCCTTTGACATTATCGGCAATGGCTACCGATAAACGGTACTGACTGTTGGCGCCTTCGCAACAATTGCCCGTAGAACCGAAAAAGTAGAATTTACCGTTCATTTCGTAGATATAGGTACCTTCAAAACCGTTTCCGGCGATTCTGAACTTGTCGCCTACGGTCGTTTTCATATCGGTACTCATTTCTATACCGTAAATTCCCTCAAAACTTCCCCAAAAGAGATAGGCTTTCCGGTTTCGTCCCGATCCGGTTTCCATATAAAACTGGTCAATGCTGTTACGCACACCCGACGATTGCGTATCCAGCACTTTCCCCATGTCGTCGAAAGGCCCGTAGGGATATTCCGACTTGGCAACGCCGACGCCCGGATTGGAATCGCCCCAAGCGGAAAAGCTGTAATAAAGATAATATAAACCATCTCTGGAATTAAGTACAATCTGTGGCGCCCATATATAACCACTACTCTTCCACGAAGGCTTTGTAGTAAATCCATTCGCTACAAATTCCCATTTTACCAAATTCTTGGAACGCACGATAGGCGCTATCCGGGTAATTCCGGGACCCCAGTCGTTCTGAGTTCCATACGCATAAAACCATCCATCGGCAGCCCGGATAACGGAAGGATCCGCCAAATCAGGCTCAAATAAAGGATTTTGATACAGGGAGTCCGCTGTTGTCGGGGGATCTGTCCAAATTAAATCCCCTATGTCTTTTTTATCACAGGCAAAAACACACAGACCTACGAGTAAAAGCAGGCAAAAACCTAATAAAATCATTTTTTTCATACTTGCATTGTATTTATCGTTATACATTGTATTATTTATAACCCGGATTTTGTTCGAGTCCGAGTACTAAATGGATTTCCCTGTAGGGTATCGGAAAACGGTTACTCTGACCGATTACAAAGTTTCCAAATTCGGAATCGCGGCTTTTGAGCCAAGAAATATTTTCCGCTGTATCGAACATTCCCCAGCGTTCAAGGTCGAACCAGCGCCAGCTTTCACCCGCCAATTCGCAACTGCGTTCGTGTATAATTTGCGCCCGCATTTTGGCATAGTCATTACCAATACCGGTAAATACGGTGGAAGCTTCCAGTGGGGGCAGACCGGCGCGCGCTCTCACCCGGTTGATATACTCGTAAGCGTCGGCCGGGCGTCCCAATTCGTTCAACGCTTCGGCATACATCAGGTAAATATCCGCCAGACGGACTACTCGAAAGTTAATACCGTTATCTTCATGACTTTCTGCCGTTTTTGTGTCCCAGCAGGTATATTTTTTCCAATACACTTTTTCGCGGTTCAAGCCCCAAGCCGTCCATGTCTTACCATAGAAGATTTCGCTGGGAAAAGCAGAAGCGTCGTAATAAAACAAGGTATGTTTCAGGCGAGGATCCGTTTTTCCGTCCGAGGTTTTTTCCTTTTCCAAATCGGTTTTAACGATATTGCCGGCTGTGGCGTCGTCGTAAGAACAACCGTTAGCCGGCAGTCCGAGGAACTTTGCCCGTTCCTGACTAAGCTGCCCTACTCCATTTACAGGACCGGACACGAACTGTACCTCAAACAGCGATTCGGCATTGTTTTCATTGGCTTCCGTGAAATTGTCGCGATAGTCCGGCATTAGGCTGTAAAGCGGTTGTCCGCTACCGTTTTTCAGGGAAAAAATCGTTTCGCACAAGGTTTTCACCTTGTCCCATTCATGGAGTTGCGCCGCCACTTTCACCCCCATGCCCAGCGCTCCGCCCTGGGTAACACGTCCCAAATTGACGTCCGGATTTTCCCATTGAGCAGGCAGTCGTTTGGCCGCTTCTTCAAAGTCTTTTTGCGCCTGCCTGTAAATATCGGGCTGTTCGTAAATATCGGAAGTTGTTTCGGCAAAAGCGCTTGTGTAAACAGGTCCACGGCCATACACTCCCGCCAGATTGAAATAACCGATACCCCGCAGAAAATAAGCCTGACCCACGATCCGCGAGCGAGCTTCGTTGTTCATATCTATATTGGGCGCATTATCCAGTACCTGATTCGCCCAAAATATACCCTTATATAAATCAAGCCACGTATATAATACCGCTTCGGCGCTTCCGCTGTTTTCGGTAAGAAAATTGGAATACGACACAAAAGTGGGATTGGGCGAGGAGGAATACCCTTCATCCGAACGGGATACATACAATATATGCAGCCAGCGGCGGTATTCGCCATTGAACCGTAAAGCGCGGTAAGTGGCATTCAATCCGGCGGATAAATCCTCTTCCGTTTTCCAGAATTGGGTGGTATCCAATTCATTGGGATTTTTCTGTTCCAATATGTTTTCGCAGGAAAATAAAACTGCCAAACCAACGATTCCGAATAAAACATTTATGTTTTTCATAATTGAACCTTTTTTTATTGTTAATCAAAAAGAAACTTGCAAACCGCAGGTGAATGTGCGAACCGGCGGAAAATGTCCGTCGTCGTAACCCTTACTGAACAGTCCGCCTCCCGAAATTTCAGGATCCAAGCCCGAATAGCCGGTGAGCGTAAACAAGTTCTGCGCTCCCGCATAGATGCGAAAGCTTTCAATCACCCGCGTCGTTTTCAGGATATGCCGAGGCACGGTATAGCCAATCTGAATGTTTTTCAGCCGAAGGTAATCACCCTTTTCAATCCACCGGTCGGAATAACCGATGATGTTGTCGGTTTGTCCGATAAAGGGACGCGGCGTTGTGTTCGACGTGCCTTCGCCCGTCCAGGGTTTCAAACTTTTGGGCAAGTTGGTTGTTTCGTCCATACGTTCCATCCAAAATTTTGCATTATTATAGATCAAATTTCCATAAACACCATAGAGAAACAGATTGAAATCGAAATTCCTGTATTCGCACGAGAATGTCAGCCCGCCTTCCAATTTCGGGAAGGGGCTGCCAATCAATTCGCGGTCGTTTTCCGAAAGTTCGCCGTTGTGATCCAGATCTTTATAGCGGATATCGCCCGGAGCTGCATTCGGTTGTATCATAACGGTTTCTTCCAAGCCTGTTGTTGCATTGACAACGGTTGCGGAGTGAGCATAGACTTCGTCCCAATTCTGGAAAATACCGTCGGTACGGAATACATAAAACTCGCCCATAGAGTGTCCCAACGCGGTATAGCTGGCATCGTTTATGCCGGCGAAATAAAAATCATCCCCGTCCAAGGTCAGTACTTTATTGCGGATGCCCGACACATTCAGCGATACATCGTATTTGAAATCATTTTGCGTTTCGCGGTATCCGATTTGCCATTCCAATCCTTTATTAACGATCTTACCGTAATTCATCCAGGGATTAATGTCGGTACCTTTCGACCAAGCCTGTTCTTTTTCTATCAACAGATCGCTCAGACGGGCGTCAAAATATTCAACCGAACCGTAGAGTTTTTGATTGAATAAGGAAAAGTCCACGCCCACATTCAAAGATTTCCTGCTTTCCCATCGCAAATCCGGATTAGCCAATCCGTTCTGAATCATACCGGGATATACGCCGGAAGACGATCCGAAAAGACCTACTCTATCGCCCGACACAATGTAGGTGGCAAATTTATAAGCCGGTATGGCCTGCTGGTTGCCGGAGATACCGTAACTCAACCGGAGTTTCAAATCGTCCACCCAATGCGCCGGTTTCATAAAGGCTTCTTCATTGATGCGCCATCCGAAGGAAACGCCGGGGAAATAGCCTGAACGATAGTTTTTTCCAAAGAGGGAAGAGGCGTCCCGTCTGAAGTTGTACTGGAACAGGTACCGGTCGGCATAATTATAGTTCAGGCGAGCAATCACGGAAGTCATTGCGATAGCGCTTTCCGATCCCGATGCGTTAAAAGGCACGTCGGGAGAAGATTGGTTCAATACCCAGAAATCCTTAGCAAGCATATTGTATCCTGAAACGCTGTTGCCGCGCCGCGCCTGTTTTTGAGCGGTATAACCAAGCAGGACATCCAGTTTGTGGCGGCCGATACTGTTTTTGTAAAAAGCTGTATTTTCCCATTGCCACGATTGCATATTGCCGTTGCCTTCCGACAATTCATCTTCGTACTGGTTACTTGTCAGGTAGCGGAGTTGCTTGTAAGTTGTTTTGTATTTGTCGTACCAATTGAAGTACTCAATGCCCAGATTGGTTTTCAGTTGCAACCCTTTCACAGGTTCTAATTGAAGGTAGGCGGAGCCGATTATGCGGAGGTTGTATTGCCGGTGATCGCGTGTTTCCTGCAACCCGATGGGGTTGGTTCCGTAAGTTTGATAGGCAGTACTGCCATAACCGTATTCCTCCGGATTTTCGGGATCATAAACAGGAATGATTGGCGGCATCCGCGCCAAATCAATAAAAGGCGATCCCTGCAAGGTTTTGGTTTCGGACTGTCCGACCATCAGGTTTTCGCCGATGGTGAAAATACCTTTTTTTGCTTCGGTGTTGCTGCGGATGGTCATACGGTCGTGAAAGGGACCGACGACTACGCCGTCTTCGTTATACCAATCGAACGAAAGCAGATAGTTGCCGTTGGGATTGCCACCCGAAACACTGAAGTTGTAATCTTTTGTCAGACCGGTTTTGAATAACTCGTCCTGCCAGTCGGTATTGACTAAAATCTGTCCCTGTGCAGGTTCGCCCGGCCATACTTTACTGGCATTTTCGTAAGCGATCCGGTTTAGTCGCAAGAATTCTATGCTGTTCATCATTTCGTAGCGTTTGGCGATCTGTGAGACGCCGAGCGTACCGTTAAACCGGATTTGCGTTTGTCCTTCGCCGCCGCGCTTAGTAGTAATCAGGATAACGCCATTAGCGCCTCGCGAACCGTAAAGCGCTGTGGCGGAAGCATCTTTCAGAACCTGAACGCTTTCGACGTCGTTCATGTTGAATTGGCGTTGCGATCCTTCAAGAATCATACCATCAATCACATACAAAGGCGAAGAATTGTTGAAACTGCCGATCCCTCTAATAATAATGTCGGCATCAGAACCGGGGGTTCCCGAAGTGGTTACGTGTACGCCGGTGGCCAGTCCCTGCAAGGCTCGGCCGATGCCCGGTAACAGTTGCTTTTCGATCTGCTTGGTATCTACCACCGAAATGGCGCCGGTAATTTCTTTTTTCCGTTGCGTACCGTAAGCGACTACGACCACTTCATCCAATGCTGAAACATTTTCCACCATTGTTATATTATACACCGACCGGGAATCGACCGATATTTCTACCGGTTTGTACCCTAAATAAGAAAAACGCACTTTGGCGTCAGGAGCTACGGACAGGCGATACTGTCCATCCAAACCGGTAACCGTACCGTTGCCGGTAGAAACTTCCTCAACACTTACACCCACCAGCAACTCGTTTTGCGCATCGGTTACTATGCCGTGAACCGTGCGAGAGGAAACCGTTTGTGCGCAAATATCCTTTGTGAAAAGGCTTACGCTAAACCAAATAAAATAAACCAAATAGTTTTTTCCCATAAATTTTTATTTTTATATAGTTAACTTATGTTTGCAAATGTAAGCAAACATATATTAATAAAAGGTTCTATTCTTTTCAATTCGTTGTATTTCTCTGTCAAAAAAACTCAAAAATATATTTTGACAGTCAATTACCAGTTTTTGACAGAACATTTGCATTTCGGATAAAAGCGTTTGGCGCTTTCGATATATCTGTGTTCGACGGATACTTTGCGAAACGGGAGATATATTGGCTAAAAAGTGCGCACTTTTTGCCGAATCAAATTCCGATTATATATTACTTCTTAAGAAATTGAACTTTCATGCAACGTTTTTTCGCTTCTTTTCATCTAATTAAACAGAATGTTAAACAAACAAATAAATGTATCATTTATGAAAATTTTAATCTTATTTTGGGCAACCCTGATGTCGATTCTTCTGTTTTCGTGCGACGAAAACAGTAACGGGAACGAGGATACACTTTCTTCCCCGATCATCATTTCTCTGTCGGACGCGGAAATTCAAATGAAAGATGGCGGGAATCATTCTGCCATGAACCTGTTTTCGATTATCCACGAATTGCAGGATAATGACGAAAACATTGTCTTTTCCCCTTTGAGCCTGAACATGGCGCTGGCAATGGTTTGGAACGGCGCCGGCGGCGAAACGAAGCAAGCCATACAAAAAACAATGGGCATGAACGATTATTCCCCGAAGGAAGTCAACGAATATTTTAAGAAGCTGAGGGAATCCTTTATCAAAACCGACCCGACCGTTCAGTTAGCCATTGCCAATTCCATCTGGTATCATCAGGATTTTTCGGTAAAAGACGATTTTATCCGGACCAACAAAACCTGGTACAACGCAGAAACAAACAAAATCGACTTCGACAGTCCTCAAGCGCCGACGATTATCAACCAATGGTGCTCTGAACATACCAACGGACGAATAAAAGAAATGGTTAAAACGATATCTTCCAATACCGTCATGTACTTGTTGAACGCCCTTTATTTCAAAGGCGCTTGGGCGGATGAATTCGGTTTCAATCAATCGGCCACGGCAAACGCTCCGTTTACCAAAGAAGACGGAAGCAAGGTTACTGTCCAAATGATGAAGCAAAACCGAACTTTAGATTATTACAAGGACGATTATTTGGCGTTGACCTCTTTACCTTACGGAAATCAGGCTTACAGTATGCTGTTTGTACTCCCCAATTCCGGCGTTTCGTTCGATGCTTTAGTAACTCAACTGAAACAGGAAGGCTATTGGGAACAATGCCTGCGGTCGATATCAACCTACGACGTGAATTTATATATTCCTCGCTTCAAAACCGAATATGAAATCAAACTGAACGACGCGCTCAAAGAATCGGGAATGGGAATTGCCTTCGGGAAAATGGCCGATTTCTCAGCCATTTCAGATATACCCGTATTCATTTCGGAAGCTAAACAAAAATCGTTTATCGAAGTCAACGAAGAAGGAACGGAAGCGGCGGCGGTAACCAGCATAGAAATGATGGTTACCAGCGCCGGCCCGCCTCCCGAACCGGAAAAAGTAACTTTCCGCGCCGACCGTCCTTTTCTGTTCGCCATTCAGGAAAATTCGACGGGAACGATCCTGTTTATGGGTAAGATCGGAAAGCCGTAAAAATAACTTTCTTTGCTGATTTTGACGCAGGCGCTCGCAATTTTTATTTATCTGTGTCTTAATATGGAAAATTTCATCTATATTTGCCTGCGATATGATGAAAAAACGAATTATCTACTGTTTGGTTATCTGGTTGTTTCCTTATTCTACGCAAGGGGAAGAACATTTTTATTTTCAACGCTTCAATGTAGAGGACGGGCTGCCCCAGAATACGGTTGCCTGCATCCTGCAAGACAGACAGGGTTTTGTATGGTTCGGCACCAAAGACGGTCTGAGCCGTTACGACGGCTATTCTTTCCGGAACTTCCGGCACAACAAAGAGGACGCCGGCAGTATCGGAAACAATTTCATCCGAAGCCTCTTTCAGGAAGAAGGCAGCGATATTATCTGGGTGGGTACGGACGAAGGGGCTTACCGGTATCATCCGGCCACGGAAACGTTTTCGCATTTCGATCTGCAAACGGCGGGCGGAATCCGGATTGAAAAAGAAGTGAACGATATCAAATCCGACCGGGAAGGAAACATCTGGTTTGCCGTCGATTGGCAAGGAGTATTCCTCTATAAAACCCGGGAAAACGAATTGATTTTCTACAAATTGAATACCATTGTTAATGCATGGAATATTTGTATCGACCGCGACGAAAACGTATGGATAGGCACGCACGGCGGCGGATTGAACCGCTACGACCGAAAGAACGACCGCTTTGAAACCATTTTGGAAGGCAAAACGGGAGGCAGTGATATTTATTGCCTTTTTCAGGATAATTACAACGACCTGTTGATAGGAAGCGCCAACAGTGGGGTCAAAAAATTAAGTCTGGTTAACAAACAAATCCAACCGTTATTTGAACCGGAAGGTAAAAAACGGCTTTTTGTCCGAAATATTATCCGGAAATCGGATCATGAATTATACATCGGAACCGAATCCGGCGTTGTCATTTACGACACGCAACACAAGACAACTACCTCGCTTACCCACGATTATTTTGACCCGTATTCGCTTTCGGACAATGCGGTTTACAGCTTGTATAAGGACCGAGAAGGCGGCTTATGGGTCGGAACCTATTTCGGAGGCGTGAATTACTATCCGCCGCAACATACGCCTTTCACCCGATTCTATCCGCACAGCCGGAGCAATTCGATACAGGGAACACGGGTACGGGAATTTCAACAAGACGTCTATGGCGGATTATGGATCGGAACAGAAGACGGTGGACTGAATTATTACAATCCGGCCAATCATTCATTTAAAAACTTCATGCCCAATGGCCAGAGCAGTATTGCCTATCACAATATCCACGGTTTGTTGGCCGACGGAAACCGGTTGTGGGCAGGCACTTTTACACACGGACTGGACTTGATTGACATTCCAACCCAAAAGGTAATCCGGCATTATCAGAAAACCGAAGATCCGAATTCGCTGTGCGACAACAGTATTTTTTCTATTTATAAAGACGATGCGGGGCATTTATGGTTAGGTACCATATACGGTTTATCGTTCTATAATCCACAGCAAGAACGTTTTACCAAAATAGATTACGCCGGCGATACGTTTATTTACGATATTTTCCAGTCTTACGACGGACTATTGTGGTTTGCTACATTCAACCAAGGCGTATTCCGTTACAACCCGCGCACTCATGAATGGAAAACGTTTAGACACAACCAGAAAGATCCGAAGAGTTTGGTTTACGACAAGATCATCTCGATTTACGAAGACAGCCGGAAAAACCTGTGGTTCACTTCCGAAGGCGGTGGAATCTGCAAATACCATCCCGAAAACGAAACGTTTACGTCTTACTCGACCAAAGAAGGTTTACCCAACAACATGGTATATAAAATTTTGGAGGATAATAAGGGACAGTTGTGGCTCACTACCAACAGCGGATTGTCGTGCTACAACCCAGAAAGCGGATCGATTAAAACGTTTACGCTGGCCAACGGCTTGCTGGGCGACCAGTTTAATTATAAATCGGGATACAAGGCACCCGACGGAACACTGTATTTCGGCTGTTTGAATGGATTTATTGCATTCGACCCGCTCGCATTTACCGAAAACGATTACATTCCGCCGGTAGTGATTACCGGGTTCCGCCTGCTTAACCGGCAAACCGAAACGGCTGTGAACGATTCGAAACGGAACCCGTCAATTTACACCTCCGGAGAGGTACATCTGAAATACAACCAATCGTCGTTCAACATCCATTTTGCCGCCCTAAGCTATGTGGCGCCGGGAAAAAACCGCTACGCCTATGTTCTGGACGGTTTCGAGAAGGAGTGGAAACAAGCAGTCGGAGAACACAGCGTTACCTATTCAAACATTCCGCCGGGCGTTTATACCTTCCGGCTGAAAGGCAGCAACAACGACGGACGGTGGAATGAAACACCGGCAACGCTTACCATTCATATCCATCCGCCTTTTTACAGCACCCAGGGAGCGTATGCCATTTACAGTCTTTTACTCTTGCTGGCCGTCGGGGGAATGATTGTTTACTTCCGAAACCGGTTGCTGCAACACAACCGACACAAACTGGAAGTATTTGAAAATGAAAAAAACAGGGAACTCTACAACTCCAAAATCGCCTTTTTTACCAATATTGCCCACGAAATACGCACACCGCTGAGCCTGATTAAAGGCCCGGTCGAATATATCCTGACGCACGAAACGGAACAGGAAGAAACCATCGAAAACCTGAAAGTCATCGAAAAAAACACCAATCGCCTTCTGGATTTATCTAACCAACTGCTCGATTTCCGTCAAATGGAAAGCAACCATTTCCGGTTACATTTCATCCATTCCGATATCAAACTAATCCTCCGCGATATTTATACCCGTTTTGAACTTACTGCCCGGCAACAGCACCTGACATTCGACCTGCGGCTTCCGGACGGCAAACTGTCGGCCGATATCGACCGGGAAGCCTTTACAAAAATCATCAGTAACCTGTTTACGAATGCCATTAAATATGCCGAATCGGAAATTGCAGTAAACCTGAACCGGTCGGAAACGGATTTCCGCCTCGAAGTAATGAGCGACGGGCAACGTATCCCCGATGCGTTGAAAGAAAAGATTTTTGAACCGTTTTTCCGGGCAGGCGATGAAAACGGCGCGAACTTCAAGCCGGGAACCGGACTGGGATTGCCTCTGGCCCGGTCACTGGCATTGGCTCACCAAGGCACACTGTACTGCGAAGTCTCGCCGGACGCACTGAACGGACTGAATGTATTTGTCCTGCAACTGCCCATCGTCCAGACGGGATCCATGGCGATGCAGGGAAAAAACACGGAGAACGAATCCGAAGCCTTGCCGGAAGAAGGCGCTTCCTCCGATCAATCGGGAAAACTGACCTT
>JAITAH010000082.1 GCA_031284225.1 Dysgonamonadaceae bacterium
CGAATCGCACGGGCTGCAGAACAACACTGTTTTGACGTCGTATTTCGACCGAAACGGCAATATTTGGTTGGGATTGGACAACGGCATCGATTATATCGCCTTGAATTATCCGGTTACCCATTTATATTCTACGGCAAAATTCTATGGCACAGGTTATGTAGCCCGCTTGTATCAGAATAAATTATATTTGGGAACTAACCGGGGATTATATGTAAGCGATTGGCCGGTACCCAATACCGAATCGGCTCCCGAATTGAAATTCGTTATGGGTACGCAGGGGCAGGTTTGGGAACTTCATGTAGTAGATGGACAACTTTTTATGTGCCACGACCGAGGATTATTTGTTATAGATTCCCACGGTATCCGAGACTTGCATTTGCCTACCGGCGCATGGAGCATGCTTCCTTTGAAAGGAAATCCGGATAAATTTTGGCTTTCCACTTACCGAGGCTTTTGCATCATGCAAAAAAAGTCGGATGTTTTGTGGGATATTCAACTTATCGATTCGATTCACGGTTCGATTATTAATTTCGAAGAAGATTGTAACAATCGCCTGTTTTTACGCGCCAACCGACAACAATTGACTCGCATCAGCTTAAATGCCGGACAAAACGATCTGGAAAACGAGATTAATTATGGCCCGAATCACTTTCCGGAAAACTATTCGATTCATCAATTGAATAATAAAATTGTCTTGTGCAGTCCTTCCGGGTTTTATACTTACGATGATAACGAACGATTTGTACCGGATACGGTTTTGAACCGGACTTTTGGAACAATTGACTTTTTTAGAACGATTGAGCAGAAAAACAATGTGATATGGGCGTTGGGCGAACAGGCGTTAGTCGCTCAATACGATTCGGCGGCGCCGGTGGTCTGCCATCACAATATCCCGCTGAGCGCCAATTTCGAACGGATTTATCCGCTGAACGATTCTTTGGCGATTATCCCTAACGAAAACGGTTTTGCGCTCTGGAATACGCATGTTACCGTGCAAAAACAGGAATATCCGCTTCAAATTGTGGAAGTAACGGTGATGAAAAATGCGCAATCGAAAGGGAAAACGCTTTTTCCCGATGCGGAAGAAGCGCCGGAAATTCCCTATCACGACAATTCGCTGTTGATTCGTTACAGTTTAATTAATTATCTACATCCATCGACGGTTCTCTTTCGGACTTGTCTGGATGATGGCGAATGGAGCGACGCTTCGGCAGATGATTCGCGGTTGTTGTCTCATATTTCTATTGGCTCGCATCTGTTCAGAGTAACTACTCAATTGGCGGATGGGCGAACAATAGAAGATGTTTTTGCTTTTGTTATTCTTCCTCCTTGGTATTTAACCGCTTGGGCGTATGGCGGTTATGTTCTGCTTTTGACCGGATTACTCTTCTTGGTGTGGAAGTTGGACGATATGCGCATCAAACGAAAAGAAGCGCAGATGCAATTGCGTCAACACAAGGATATCGAGGTGAAAGAGGAAGAAATCATGCGCCTGAAAAACGAACAGTTAGAAGTAGATATCCTACATAAAAGTCAGGAACTGGCAAACTCTGCCATTCATTTGGCCCGCAAAAACGAGATTTTAATGGAAATCAAAGGGGATTTATTGCGCTTTTTCAGCCAGATAAGCGCGATGGACGCTGCGACTATTCAGCGAACAATCTTACAGCTAAACACTAAAATAGACGATAATATTCGCGAAGACGATAGCCTGCGAAAATTTGAAGAAAATTTCGACTTGGTTCATAACCAGTTTATTTCCCGTCTTTCCAGCCAGTATCCGTCCTTAAATATGACCGAACGGAAGATGTGCGCCTATATCAAGATGCAACTATCCTCGAAAGAAATCGCTCCATTATTGAATATTTCCCTTCGAGGCGTGGAAACCACTCGTTACCGCTTGCGGAAAAAACTGGGATTGAACCGCGATGAGAATTTGACGCAATTTCTGATGAATTTTTAGTTTTCCGGGGACTCATAAAAATCGATCTTCGCTTCGATGATGTTGACGCCGCCGATCGGAGTGATGCGTTTGTTCATTTCGACCCGTCATTTTATATCGAAATCCACATAAACCGGCAAATGGTCGCTATAACCGCCTTCATACCGCCACCCGTTAAATGTTTTTTTGGGACGTTTGCCTCCGTGCGTCCGATCGTCCGTTAGAAGGAAATCTGCCTGGAAAATGGTTTCGGTTTTTTCTGTTACGTGAAAGGCGTTTTGAGCATTTAATAAACGCTTGGAAATTATGATCTGATCTAAGAAATTCCATTGGTCGCCGAACTTGTAACTGCCTGTGTAACTGTGTTGCGATACGGGAAGGGCTAAGTTGTATAAATCGTCCAGTACCAACACCTGCGACAGGCTTTTGTCGGAAGGCTCGTCATTAAAATCGCCCATAATCAGTATATTGGCGATTTTCCGGCAGCGGGTAATGCTATCGACGGCCGAACGGATCGTGGATGCCGTTTGTATCCGGTCGGGTTCCGATTCCAATTGCCCGCCACGGCGAGAAGGAAAATGGCAAACAAATACATCCAGCGTATCGCCGGTAATGATTTGGCCGGTTACGTGCAATACGTCGCGGGTTTTCTTTTGCCGGTTGTGTGGGAAAGTAATCCGAATGGCATTGTGATACAAATATTTGAACCGGTCTCGTTGATAGAGTAGGGCAACGTCGATGCCCCGCGCATCCGGCGATTCGGTTATTACGTAACGGTACTGCATTTTTCGGAGCGGAGAATAGGCGACAAGATCGTGGACGGTTTTGTCGTTTTCTACTTCGCACAAGCCAATTAAAGCCGGGGTATCCCATCCGCCCAGCGCGGTAACGACTTTGGCAATATTGTTCAACTTATTGTAATAACGTTTGTTACTCCAATGGCGAGAACCTTCGGGAGTAAATTCTTCATCGGACTTGCCGGGTTCGTCCAGGATGTCGAAAAGATTTTCCACGTTGTAAAACATGACCCGGAAAGCGTTTTGGGCAGTAACCGGGGAAAGGAACAGCAGCAGAATAATAATCAGGCTCGGTTTCATTTTTTTATGAGATTAAAGACGGAAGATAAAGACAGCGGACGAAAGATAAAAGAAGATAGAAAAGTAATCTGTTTCTATCTTCTTTCTTCGTTGAATCCTTAGTCTTTTACGAATACTTTTTTCATCGTTGACCGGGATATTTGTTTTACGCTTTTCCGGCAGAACCCAATACGTGAAC
>JAITAH010000153.1 GCA_031284225.1 Dysgonamonadaceae bacterium
ATTGAACCGGCCAGATACAACTGCATCAACCGGTGAACCGGATAGTTATCAATTTCCGTCCGGTTGATTTTGATGCATTGTTCCGGAGAATCCGGAAGGCGGTCTAATTTCAACTCGTAAAAACTGGCGAACAGGATGCGATGCGACAGCACATGTTTCCGGTTTTCAATCTTCAGTCGGAAACCGGCGGTCAGTTTGTTCGGAATCCATTCATTCAAAGAGTTTGTCCGAACAATTTCCTCGAAAGTCAAAGGCGTTTCCGATTCAATACCCGGAAATTCAAACAAATTCTGCCAGATTCCTTGCCCGCGCCGCTGTTTTAGGAACAGGCTTTCCGCATCATGAATATGAAAATAATACAAATAACGCTCCTGCGTCTGGGTTTTATTCCGTTTCATGGGATAATTTGCGACCGACCCGCGGGCACAGGCCAGACATTCGTCTTGAAAAGGACACACCCCGCAATCCGGCGAAGACGGAATACATTGCAACGCGCCGAACTCCATAATCGCCTGATTAAATGCACCGGCTTGCGACCGATCCATCAACTCGGCAGCCAATTCCGTAAAATATTTCTTACCGGAAGAAGTATCTATCGGCTCGTCGATGGCAAAAAGGCGCGAAAGGAAACGAAATACATTGCCGTCCACCACCGGATACGGTTGATTCCAGGCAAAAGAAACAATCGCCGCCGCCGTATATTCGCCGATACCTTTCAAACGCAACACATCGGCATAGCGATGGGGAAACTCGCCACCAAATTCAAGGACAATGGTTTGAGCCGCAGCGTGCAAATTTCGCGCCCGGGAATAATAACCCAACCCTTGCCAATATTTTAACACTTCCTGCTCAGGAGCGCCGGCCAGCGAACGCACATCGGGAAAACGCTGCACAAAACGATTGTAATATTCCAACCCCTGCACTACCCGCGTTTGCTGCAAAATGATTTCCGATATCCATATACGATAAGGGTCATAGATGTTCCGCCAAGGTAAATTTCTATGATTAACGGCATACCATACCGCTAACTTTCTACTGATAAAAGACACATTTCCCATATTTCTTTGCAAATTTAAGAAAAAATAAAGTAAAAACTTTTTTAATAAGGAATAAATGCTGTATATTTGCAGTCCGAAAATAATGAATAATTATTTATAAACTAAATTTTTTTATATTATGACAAAAGCAGATATCGTTAGTGCGATTGCGAAAAACACCGGTATTGACCGGGCTAGTGTACTCGTGTGTGTTGAAGGATTTATGGAAGAAGTAATGAGTTCTATGAGTCAAGGTAACAATGTTTATCTCCGTGGATTCGGTTCATTTGTGGTAAAGAAAAGAGCTGCTAAAGCTGCTCGACACATCAAAAATGAAACGACACTGATGATCCCGGAACGTTTTGTTCCAACGTTTAAACCCTCGCAGTATTTCGCCGAAAATTTGAGAAACAGTCTGGATCAAAAGAAGTAAAAGCGATTATTAATGCAAAAAAAACAGAACAATGCCCAGCGGAAAAAAAAGAAAACGGCATAAAATGTCGACGCATAAACGCAAAAAAAGACTTCGGAAGAACAGACATAAGAAGAAAAAGTAATTAATCGATCCGATTAGTTAAAGATTAAAGGTTAAATGTGCAGCATTTGCACCTTTGACCTTTGATGTTTATTTATATGAATCTTAATAACAGTCAACAACATTGTGAAAAGTGAATTAGTAATTGATGTTCAACCGAAAGACATATCAATTGCCGTATTGGAAGACAACAAATTAGTTGAATTTCAAAGAGAAGCGCGCAACATATCGTTTTCGGTAGGGGACATTTATCTCGGTAAAGTAAAAAAGCTGATGCCGGGGCTAAACGCTGCTTTTGTAGATGTTGGATACAAAAAAGATGCATTTCTTCACTATCAGGATTTAGGTCCGGACATCAACACGCTGACTCAATTCCTCAAAACAATTTTCGACAAGAAAAAAATACCGGCAATCAGCCGGTTCAATCGTTTGCCGACCAGCTCGAAAGAGGGCAGCATCGGGGAAACCTTAAAACAGGGCGACGATATTTTAGTCCAGATTGCCAAAGAGCCGATCTCGACCAAAGGACCGCGCCTCACATCGGAACTCTCATTTGCCGGCCGCTATCTGGTGGCGCTCCCTTTTGGGGACAAAGTCAATGTGTCCACCAAAATCAGCTCCGGCGAAGAACGCGCACGGTTAAAACAGTTGATTCTCAGTATCAAGCCGAAAAACTTTTCGGTCATCGTACGCACGTCGGCCGAGGGCCGGCGCGTGGCAGAATTGGATGGAGAATTAAAAGCATTGGCCAAACGTTGGGAGGATAATATTCCCAAACTCCTGAAAAGCAAGACGCCGGCCCTCATCTGCGAAGAAACCGGAAGAGCGGTCGCCTTGTTGCGGGATATTTTCAGCCCCTCGTTCGAGCACATTCATGTGAATGATGAAGACGTTTACAACGAAATTCGCGACTACCTGAATCAGATCGATCCGGACAAGGAAAAAATCGTAGAACTGTATAAAGGCGAAATTCCTATTTTCGACCATTTTGCGATTACCAAACAGATCAAATCGGGATTCGGCAAAATCGTTACCT
>JAITAH010000169.1 GCA_031284225.1 Dysgonamonadaceae bacterium
ACCAACCAAACTTGGTTTTATTCTGCGTGGAAAGAAGACCCTACTATTCAAGCGATGCTAAATATGCTTGGAGGAACAGACGTAAAAGAGAAAGGGGCTGATATTACCGATGGGTTAGACGAAATTTTTGAAGGAATCGACAAATTAAAATTTGAAAGTTATTGGAAAAAATTAACCAACGAGGAAAATCCGTCAATAAATGAAATTTTAAAGGAATACGGGCCAACAAAGAATTATCCAGTTAATGTTTGCCCTATTATATTTTACTATCTGCCACTTGATAACTTCGGCTTATCATCAGACGATTTGTATATGAATACAATCATTCTCGGCGACATTCACGGCTTCACCTTTTGGAAAACGGCAGTAGCGGAAAATCCCGATTGCCGGTACGTTTTTCTCTCTTTCTTCTCTATTTCTTCCGTCTGTTGTCTCTTTTATCTGTTTTTTATCCGTTTGTGGATAATTAGGGGATTTTATGTTATCTTTGCATCGTATGAAACAACTACGTCGATGTATATTGCTTCTCTGGCTATTCGGCCCGGCGCTGCTTTACGCGCAAACGACCAAATTCCATTCCACGGAACAAGGTTTGTCGAGCAGTTTGATTAATCAGGTATATCAGGATAAAAAAGGGTATATCTGGATTGCTACGGAAGACGGTCTGAATCGTTTCGATGGCATCCGGTTCGTAACATACCGAATGATAGCCGGCGATTCCACTTCCCTGAAAAACAATTACGTTCGTTCCCTGTTCGAGGACGGCGAGGGGCATTTGTATGTAGGTTGCATCGACGGACTTATGCAATACGATCACGCTACCGACCGCTTTTGCGAAATACCGATCATCGGTTCCGGCGGCGCTCGCGTCTATCCGCATATTACCTGCATGATTGAACGGAAAAACGGGGATATCTGGATAGCCACTTCCGGCCTGAGCCTGTTTTCCCTGAAAAAAGGGGAAACGGTCTGCCATGCCGAAACGGAGTTGAACCGCCGCTTGAGCAATATTTTTCTTACGGCTATTTACGAAGACTCTCTCGGTCAATTGTGGATAGGTTCGGAATATGCCTGCTGGTTGGTGAACCCTTCGAACAAAATTTTCACCCTTCTTAATACCAATATATCGTCTTTCTGCGAAGACAATGACGGTAATGTGTTTATCGGAACGTTGTATGAAGGATTAGTGAAATATTCGCTCGAAACCGGCGCTATGAGCCATGTGCCCGACCAGTCGGGGAAAACCCATCTTCCTGTGAAAACACTCTTGTTCAGCCGATTGGGACAGCTCTATGTTGGTACCGACGGACAAGGCATGAAACGTTACAACACAGACGCCAACCGGCTCAATAAATACGAACCGGCCTCGACCCCTTTCGATTTTTCCAAAGCCAAAGTCCATTGTTTGATCGAAGATAAAGACGATAATATCTGGGCGGGCATTTTCCAAAAAGGCCTTTTCTTTATTTCCGGTAATCCGAACGGATTTCGTTACTACGGATATAAATCATTTCAACACAACAATATCGGTTCCAATAGCGTAATGGCTATTTACGGCGATAAAAATGGTATTCTTTGGATTGGAACCGATAACGACGGTTTATATGCCCTTGACGAAAAAAACCAGAAAGTACGGCATTACGAACAGTCTATACCTGCTACAATCCTTTGTATCCGTGGTGATAAGAATGGACAATTGTGGCTGGGTTCGTACCTGAACGGGTTTGCCCGCTTCAATCCGGCTACCGGAAAATGTACGTATTTCAATCAACCGGCAAACGATATTCTTCCGCCCAATCGCGTGTATTGTTTGCAGGAAGATGGAAAAGGGAACTTGTGGATCGGTTCCTACGGCGATGGCCTGTATAAATTCGATATCGCTTCCCAAACTTTGACGGAACATTATTTGGAAGACGGAACGGTTTCCGGATTGGCAAATAATTGGATCAACTATTTGTTTTGCGACGAAAACGGCCTGTTATGGATTGCTACTTACAAGGGCTTGAGCTGCTTCGATCCTCAAACCCGAAAGTTTACTTCTTATACGCGAGACAATTCCCCGCTGCCGGGAAATGTGATTTTCGCTTTGAAAGAAGATCGAAACCGACAACTCTGGATAGGAACGGATAACGGTTTGGCTTGTATCGATAAGCTTACCCGAACGATGCGCGTTTTTGATGCGGACGACGGATTGGGTGGAAAAATTGTCTGCGCAATTGAACCCGACGACCAAAACAATATCTGGTTGAGTACTCACTCCGGTATTTCCAAGTATTCCCCATCGGAAAACCGTTTCACTAATTATTATACTTCCGATGGCTTACAAGGTACGGAATATATGCGGAGCGCTTCGTTCCAATCGAACGACGGCGCTATTTTCTTCGGGGGAATCAACGGAATCACTGCCTTTTATCCGTCGGAAATCCACGATAAAAAACAGGAATTGTGCGTATTCCTCACCAATTTCTACTTGTCGGGAAAGTCCGTTTTTTCCGGACAGAAATCGGGAAAACGAGAAATCTTCAACCGTCCCTTGCTGGACGATCCCGATATTACTCTGGCGGCACGCGATAATGCATTCAGCATCGAATTTTCCACATTTGATTACGGTAATCCGGAACGACTCAGTTACTACTACCGCTTAGAAGGATTTGATACAGGATGGATTGTTAATCCTCCGGGGAACAACCGTATCACTTACACCAATTTAAGTCCGGGTAAATACCGGTTGCATTTCTATGCAGGCGATAAAGAAAGCCAATCGCCGGAAAAAGCGATTATCATTACGGTGCGTCCGGCCTGGTATCAAACCGTATGGATGAAAGGCTTATATGTGCTGTTGGTGGCGCTGTTGGCGTATTCCGTATATCTGTATATCCGGTCGAAAATCCGGCATCGGCACGAAATTCTGCGTATGGAACATGCCGAGCAAATCAGCGAAGCCAAATTACAATTCTTTACCAATATTTCCCACGAAATACGGACGCCGATGACCCTGATTCTCGGACCGCTGGAAAAGTTACTACATGCCAATCACGATCCGGAAACTCAACAAGCCTACCGGTTGATTTACCGGAACGCCCAGCGTATCCTCCGGCTCATCAACCAGTTGATGGATATGCGGAAAATCGACCGCGGACAAATGAAACTCCTTGCACGGGAAACCGATTTGGTCGGTTTTGTGGAAGATGTGATGAAATCGTTCGAGTATTCGGCAAAAAAGAAAAATATCCGTTTCCGTTTTCATCCCGAACACGACAAACTCAAAGTATGGATCGACATCAATAATTTCGATAAAATACTGTTCAATATCCTGTCCAATGCGTTTAAATTTACACCGGACAACGGTGAAATTGATGTTTTTTTGACAAATGACAATCAATCCTTTGAAATTAAAATAGTCGATTCGGGAATTGGTTTGAAGGAGGAAGATATTGAGCGCATTTTCGACCGTTTCTATCAAGTGAATACCGAAGAACAGACGTCGAATTACGGTACCGGCGTCGGTTTGCATCTTACGCGCTCGTTGGTAGAATTACATCATGGAACGATTCAAGCGTTCGGCCGCACCGACCGTTCGGGAGCTATCTTTGTGGTAAGAATACCGTTAGGCAATGCCTATCTGGCGGCTGGCGAAATAGAAACCGGTCAGTCGCAGACATTACCGGAAAAGTCGGTGGAAATCTTCGTCGAAAACCGGATGGCCGTAGAGGAAGAAATGGATACTCCCGAAATTAGACATTCTAAAACCAAAACCCATTACCGGATATTAATCGTAGAAGACGACAAGGAAATCAACGCCTATATTTACAACGAATTGAAATCGCAATACAAAATCCGCCAGGCTTACGACGGCAAGGAAGCGCTGGAATATATATTAAAGGAAAAACCCGATTTGATCCTTACCGACTTGATGATGCCCGGAATGGATGGCATCAATTTAAGCAAAAGAGTTAAATCGAATATTAATACCGAACATATACCGATCGTCATCCTGACGGCCAAATCGCTGGAGGAAGACCAAATTCAAGGTTTGGCTACCGGTGCCGATGCGTTTATCACGAAACCGTTCAATACGGAAATCCTAAAAACGACTATCGCCAATTTGCTCACGAACCGTGAACGGTTGAAGGGCAAATTCCAGTCTCAATCCGATGGAAAAATTGAGAAAATCCATCTGAAATCGGCCAATGACCAACTGATGGAACGAATCATGAAAATTATCAACGAAAATATCGGCAATCCGGATTTGACGGTCGAAATGCTGAGTACGGAAGTGGGTATGAGCAGAGTACACTTGCACCGGAAACTCAAAGAACTGACCAATCAATCGTCGCGCGATTTTATTCGGAACATACGTCTTTCGCAGGCAGCCCATTTGTTGCAAAACAAGAACCTTTCAGTTTCGGACGTCGCCTATGCGGTCGGATTTTCTACACTTTCTCATTTTTCCAATTCATTTAAAGAATTTTTTGGAATGTCGCCCAAAGAATATATGGAAAATTTGGAGTAATAAAAGCGAAATGTCTATCTTTGCACCGAAACTCCCAACACGAGGAAATGTTAAAACAACAACAGATACAAAAACAACAACAGAAACTCTCTCCAGCACAAATCCAGCAAATTAAAATGCTGGAGTTGAATTCACTCGAAGTAGAAAACCGAATTAACCAGGAATTAGAAGAAAATCCGGCCTTGGAAGAATTATCCGATGACTCTGCCGGTGAAGCTATCGATCTTCCGGAGGAAGAGTACAATCCGGAGAATTCGATCAACGATTTTTCCTTAGACGATTATTTAACCGAAGACGATATCCCTGATTATGCCTTGAATCAGCATTACAATACGAGTGAAAACCGGCGGGAAATTCCGTATTTCGAACTGGAATCTTTTCAGGAATATTTTATAAATCAATTACGCTTAAAGCATCTTTCGGAAAAACAGTTGCAGATCGGCGAATATATTATTGGCAATATTGATGACGACGGGTATATGCGTCGCGATTTCGAATCGTTGTCGGACGATTTAGCCTTTCAATACGGTTGGAATGTGCCGATCGAAGAAATCCGGGAAATCATGGGATTGATTCAACAGTTAGACCCTCCGGGAATCGGGGCTACCGATGTGCGCGAATGTCTGTTGCTTCAAATACAACGCAAAGAAAAAACGCCGGAACGGGAGTTGGCGATCACCCTCCTGAAAGACTATTTCGATGCTTTTTCTAAAAAACAATACGATAAAATTATAAAAAATTTGAATAACACTCATGGGCAAACG
>JAITAH010000243.1 GCA_031284225.1 Dysgonamonadaceae bacterium
GGATCATACCCATTTTGAAATTGTGGTGGAATATCTGTCTTCTCCTTCCATCGAAAGCAGAACCTTGTTGATTGTCGATCCGATGCTGGCTACCGGCGGTTCGCTGGATTTGGCGTATCGGACATTGTTGAAACGCGGCGAACCGAAAGAAATACATATCGCCGCCGTAATTGCCAGCCGGAAAGGAATAGAAAAGGTTCAGGCGCTTTTCCCCTCGGAAAAGACGACGGTTTGGGTGGCGGCCATCGATCCGGAATTGAACAACCGGGCTTATATTGTTCCCGGATTGGGCGATGCCGGCGATTTGGCCTACGGGGAAAAAATATAATATGGAAAATTACAACATACGTTCCAATCAATTGAACGAAAAGGAAAAGGAATTTGAAAACGCATTGCGTCCCTTGTCTTTCATGAGCTTTGGCGGTCAGGATAAGATCGTTGAAAACCTGAAGATTTTTGTGCAGGCCGCCCGGATGCGTTCCGAAGCCCTCGACCATGTTTTGTTGCACGGCCCTCCCGGATTGGGTAAAACGACGCTGTCCAATATTATCGCCAACGAATTGAATGTCGGATTTAAAATCACGTCCGGCCCGGTATTGGATAAGCCCGGCGATTTGGCGGGAGTGCTGACTTCCCTCCAGAAAAACGATGTCCTGTTTATCGACGAAATCCACCGCTTGAGTCCGGTAGTGGAAGAATACCTGTATTCGGCGATGGAAGATTACCGCATCGATATTCTGATTGATAAAGGCCCCAGCGCCCGTTCTATCCAAATCGAACTGGAGCCGTTTACGCTGGTCGGCGCGACTACCCGGAGCGGTTTGCTGACTTCTCCTTTGCGGGCGCGTTTCGGTATCAACTTGCATCTGGAATATTACGATGTGGAAACGTTGACGGCCATCGTAAAACGTTCGGCGGCCATTTTGGATATTCCCTGCGAGGATAATGCGGCGGCGGAAATAGCTTCGCGAAGCAGAGGAACGCCCCGGATTTGCAACGCTTTACTCCGGCGCGTGCGCGATTTCGCCCAAGTGAAAGGCACCGGAAAAATTGACAAGTCCATTGCCTGCTTTGCATTGGAATCTTTGAACATCGACACATACGGCTTGGACGAAATCGACAATAAGATTTTATTGACCATCATGGATAAATTCAACGGCGGCCCGGTGGGATTGACGACGATTGCTACGGCGCTCGGCGAAGATCCTGGAACGATTGAAGAAGTCTATGAGCCGTTCCTCATCAAAGAAGGATTTATTAAGCGAACGCCGCGGGGACGGGAAGTTACCCTTTTGGCTTATTCGCATCTGGGGCGAACGCAGCCGGCGCAACAGGGGGCGTTATTTTAGTTTGTATGGCCGGAACAAAATCACTAATAAAAGACAGCGCCATTTACGGCGGAAGTACCATTCTGGTACGATCTGTCAGTTGGTTGATGACTGCACTGCTTACTTACAACCTTTTACCGAGCGAATTCGGCATGATGAACTATTTGTATGCTTATACGGCGCTGTTTCTCGTGATACTGACTTTCGGCATGGAAACCGGATTCTTCCGCTTTGCCAATCAAAACGATAAATACAAAGTCGATACCGTTTATTCTACTACATTGATTTCGGTGGGAGGATTAGTCGCGTTGTTTTTGGCGGTCTTTTTGATTTTTCTACCGGTTATCCGGCCCATTATCTGGGACGAAGACGCGCCGATTAACTATATCCGTTTGATTCTGATTATTGTGAGTTTGGATGCGTTCAGCGCCATTCCGTTCGCGTATTTGCGGTATCAAAAGCGGCCGGTAAAATTTGGGGCGCTGAAAATTCTTTACATTGCGCTGTATGCGTTTTTTTGCATCTTCTTTTTAGTCGTATGCCCGTGGATAAACCGGCAGGCGCCGTCGGCGATCGATTGGTTTTGGCGGGAAGATTTCCGCTTGGGTTATGTATTTGTATCCAATTTGTTGGCTACGAGCATTCAAACCGTTTTCCTGTTTTCCGAATTAACCGGATTCCGGTATCGTTTCGACGCTACGCTGGCCAAAAAAATGTTTCGGTATTGCTTTCCGTTAATGTTGATGGGATTGGCGGGCATGTGCAATCAGGTGGTGGACAAAATCGTTTTTCCGGCGGTTTACCCGGATCATGACGCTTGGAGCAACGAATTGGGTATTTACAACGCCTGTTTCAAAATTGCTATGATTATGATGATGTTTACGCAGGCGTTCCGGTATGCCTACGAACCGTTTGTCTTTGAAAAAAGCAAGGAAAAAAATTCCAAACAATCCTACGCCGACGTCATGAAATATTTCATCATTCTCGGCTTATTGGTTTTCCTGGGCGTCCTGCTCTATTTGGATATTATCAAATACTTTATCGGTCCGAAATATTTCGGCGCGCTGGGGATTATCCCGGTCGTCCTGATAGGCGAATTGTGTTTTGCCATCTATTTCAATTTGTCGATTTGGTATAAATTATCGGATAAAACCTACTGGGGCGCTGTATTTTCCTTTATCGGAGCGACGTTTATCATCGTTTTCAACATTATTTTTATTCCGAAATACAGTTATCACGCCTGCGCCTGGGCGTCGCTTGCCGGAAATGGAATCATTATGTTGCTTTCGTATTTCATCGGGCAAAAAAATTACCCCATCCGTTACGATTTAAAAACGATTGGAATCTATACCGGTTTGGCCCTGGGTTTATATGCCGTTTCCTGTTTTGTCCCCATTTATAATACCTGGCTGCATTTGGGATTTAATACGGCTCTGATCGGAATCTATGTTTTGATTATGTTGAAACGGGATTTTTCATTCAATTTTAATAGATTAAGATGAATATAATCCGCCAAATGTTTTTATATAGATGTGGCGAATTATAAAATAATGGTTAATTAATTCTTATTGCTTACGCAAGCCGTGCAATAAAAAACGGCAGATTTATTTTGCCGGCATCGAAAGAAATAATACCTTTGAGACCATTTAATACATTATTAGGATCATGAGTAAAGCTATCCATGTTTAAAAATCTTCTGTTCATCTCGTTGTCGTTTGCTTTACTGTTGGTCGCCTGTTCCAGACCACCGGTACAAGTGAATCGGATTATGGTAACCATCGAGCCGCAACGCTATTTTGCGCAACAACTGGCCGGTTCGTTGTTCGAAATTATCACCTTGGTGCCGCCGGGAAGCAGTCCGGAAAGCTACGATCCTACGCCGCGCGAAATGGCGCAACTGGCGCAAAGCAAAGCCTATTTCTGCATCGGCCACATCGGTTTTGAACAAGTCTGGTTAGACCGGTTGAAAAGCGCCCATCCGCAAGTGTTGTTTTTCGATAACAGCCAGGGCGTCGATCTCATATCCGGCAACCATTGCCACGACGGGGAAGCCGGCGCCCATTCGTGTACGTTGATCGACCCGCATACCTGGTCTTCGCCGCTGCAAGCCCGCATCATTGCTCGGAACATGTTTAACGCTTTATTGGAACTCGACCCCGAACACACGGAAGTTTACCGGGCAAACTGGGAAAAACTGCAATCGGAAATCGACGAAACCGACCGGACGGTTCGCGCGTATTTAGCGCATTCCTCTCAAAAATCTTTTATTATTTATCATCCGGCTTTGACCTATTTGGCCCGCGATTACGGTTTACGGCAATATGCCATTGAAACGGAAGGGAAAGAGCCTTCGCCCGAACAATTGAAGCGCTTAGTGGATTTGGCCGGAAAAGAAGCTATCCGCACGGCCTTTATTCAACAGGAGTTTAACCGGAAAAATGCGGAAATCATCGCCCAAGAAACCGGTTGCCGCTTAGAAGTGATTCATCCGCTGACTTATCGCTGGCGCGAAGAAGTGATACGCATCGCTAAAATACTGTCCGATGAATAACGTGCTGGTCGATATTAAACAGGTAAGCGCCGGTTATAACGGAGAAAAGGTGTTGGACAAGATTTCTTTTCAAATCCGTGAACACGACTTTTGGGGCATTACCGGCCCGAACGGCGGGGGAAAAACCACGTTAATCAAAGTCATTCTGGGCTTGCTTCCGCCCCTGTCCGGCACGGTGCGGCTGGCGAAAACGCTGAAAAACCGGATCGGTTATATGCCGCAAACCAATCAGATCGACCGGAAGTTTCCGATCTTAGTTTCCGAAGTCATCGCCTCCGGGTTGTGTTCGGAAAAAGGGATGACTCCCGCTCAGAAAAACGGGCGCATCCTCGAAACCATTCAATCCATGAATTTACAGGACATCGCCGCCAAACCCATCGGCGAATTGTCCGGCGGACAGTTGCAGCGGACGTTGCTGGCAAGAGCCGTCATCAACCGTCCTCAACTATTGATTCTCGATGAGCCGAATGCTTACATCGACCAGACTTTTGAAACGTATTTCTACCGGTTGCTGCAAGAAATGAATCAAACCGCCGCCATCGTGCTAATTTCGCACGACAGGGATGCGGTGGCTTCTTTAACGAAAGATGTTTTAACGCTTAACGGTAACCGGCATGAATAATTTTCTGTTTTCGTTGAATGTGGTTGCGCCGCTTTTCGTTATCATGGCTGTCGGATACGGGGTGCGGCAAATCCGGTTTGTTTCGGAAGATTTCTTGTCTCAGTTAAACAAACTCGTCTTCAAGTTTTGTTTGCCCCTGATGTTGTTTCAGGACATCCGCACTTCGTACAAAGGCGATTTTTCAAACACAAAATTGATCTTTGCCGCCTTAGCCGGGATTTCGGTCATTATTCTGATTTCTTTTCTGATTGTTCCCCTGCTGGTCAAACGAAAAGGGCAACGGGGAAGCATCATTCAAGGCATTTACCGAAGCAACTTCCTGATTTACGGGCTGCCCTTAGCCACCGGCATGTATGCCGACCAAGCGGTAGCCGTGATTTCTATGCTGATGGGAATTATGATTCCGTTTTTCAACGTAGCGGCCGTCGTCATTTTATCGATTTATTCCGAAACGGGCACGCATCGCGTTTCGATGAAAAGCCTGTTGTACGAAATTGTTACCAATCCGCTGATTATCGGAACGTTCTTCGGATTATTGGCGGGAATGTTGCAGTTG
>JAITAH010000332.1 GCA_031284225.1 Dysgonamonadaceae bacterium
GGAGGTGAATGCCCTGACCGGGCAATCCGCCCCGTTGACAACCGGTGTTTTCTATTGATAGGGTTGCCCTGACGGGCAATGCACTAAACTATGCCGTATGCAGTATAAATAAGGTGCGCGTCTAAATTTTCTGCCAGCGCTTGCATGGAGGGATAGACAACGTTCGCGCCGGCGTCCCACAAAACCCGGTCGGGCAAAGGCCCGGTATTGACCGCTATCGTGTAAATACCCGCTGCCCGCGCCGATTCGACGCCCAGCGGCGCATTTTCTACGACAATCGCTTCCGTGGGTAAGAGATTGCCTTTTTTTAATCCCATCAAATACGGTTCAGGATCGGGTTTTCCGTACTGTACATCGTAGGCGGTAACCAAATGGTTTTTATCGAAGGAACCGGGATAGTGGGTATCTAATTCTTCAAACAGGGAATTTTGCCCGGAACCGGTAACGAGAATGCGCTGCAATCCCAAGGCTTGTACTTTTTGCAATACTTCCCAAGCGCCCGGCATCGACTTTGTATGAAACCTTAATTCGATGAAACGCTGCGTTTTCCGGGCATAGAGGTTTTCGTACTCTTCGTCCGTAGCATCGCGACCGAACACTTGGTTGAAATAGATTTGAATGGTTGCGCGTCCGGTACGTCCTTCGTGAAGATAATATTCTTCCTTGTTGGCAGAAATACCGGCTTCCGACATGATTTCGTACCACGCTTGTACATGACCCGGCATGGAATCGTAGAGAACGCCATCCATGTCGAAAAGGACTGCTTTGATCATCAATAACCGGGTTTGTTCAGAAGTTGGAACATGTTTTTCTTATAGGCCTCTACTCCCGGCTGATCGAAAGGATTAACCCCCAACAGGTAACCGCTGACGCCGCACGCCCGTTCAAAGAAATAGAGTAATTGTCCCAAATAATATGCGTTCAGTTCGGGCAATTCGATGCGGATATTGGGAACGCCTCCTGCTATATGCGCCTGCTGCGTGCCGAGTTCAGCCATTTTATTGACATGATCGACCCGTTGGCCGGCGAGAAAATTCAAACCGTCCAAATCCTGTTCGTCGGACGGGACTTCTACTTGGTATTGGGGATGGGCGATGGAAATCACGGTTTCAAAAATGCTGCGTTCGCCCTCCTGTATCCATTGTCCCATGGAATGTAAATCGGTCGTAAAATCGACGGCGGCGGTGAAAATACCCTTATGTTCTTTGCCTTCGCTTTCGCCATAGAGTTGTTTCCACCATTCGGAAACGTAATGCAGTTTCGGATGAAAATTAGCCAGAATTTCGATTTTCTTTCCGCTTTTATATAGTTCGTTGCGGACGGCGGCATAGATTTCCGCCGGATTATCCGCGAAAGGGACATTGCTTGCGGTAGCCGGTTCCATCGAAGCGGCGCCCGCGATCAAAGGTTCGATATCGATTCCCGCCGCCGCTATCGGGAGCAGACCTACCGGCGTCAGTACCGAAAAGCGTCCGCCGACATTGTCGGGAATAACGTAAGTTTTATACCCTTCCTGAACAGCCAATGTCCGCAAAGCGCCGCGGGCTTTGTCCGTTATCGCTACCACGCGCGATTGGGCTTCCTGTTTTCCTACCGCGTCTTCCAATTGTTTTTTCAGGATGCGGAAAGCCAGCGCCGGTTCGGTGGTAGTACCCGATTTGGAAATATGAATGATGCCGAACGATTTGCCTTTCAGATAAGCGGATAATTCGTATAAATAATCTTCGCCGATATTCTGGCCGGCATAAACGACGACCGGTTTTTTATTATCCAGCGCGTCGAACGATCCGGAAAGCGCATCAATCACGGCTTTAGCGCCCAAATAACTTCCGCCGATACCGATGACGACGATCACTTCGCATTGGGAGCGGAGTTTATCGGCTGTCGCCTGAATATCCGCTAATTCCGCACGGGTAATCGAAGACGGAAGATGCAGCCAACCTAAAAAATCATTTCCTTGTCCGGAGCCGTTTTCCAACGCTTTATTGCAGGCGGCGGCAAGAGAGGCTTGCGCGTAAACCTGTTCTTTTGCAATGGTTCCGAATGTTTTTTCGATATTTAAGCTAATTGTTTTCATATTTTATCTAAATGTTTCTATCAGTTTCCGTATCATCGACACCGCCGATTTTCGTTCATACAAAATGGAATGGACCGCGTCTAAAATCGGCATTTTCACTTCGTATTGCGTATTGATTTCTTTAATACATTTCGATCCGTAGTATCCTTCGGCAATCATTTCCATTTCTAATTGAGCGGTTTTCACCGAATAGCCTTTCCCGATCATCGTACCGAAAATCCGGTTCCGGCTGAACCGCGAATAAACGGTTACCAGCAAATCGCCCAGATAAGCCGAAGTAGAGATATCCCGTCCGTTGGGGGAAACGGTATCGATAAACCGCGCCATTTCGACAACGGCATTGGAAACGAGTACCGCCTGAAAATTATCGCCGTATTTCAAGCCATGACAGATACCGGCCACAATGGCATAGACGTTCTTTAATACCGAAGCGTATTCGATTCCCGCCACATCGTGGCTGGTGGACGTCCGGATAAAATGCGTAACAAAAACGTCGGCCAAACGTTGGGCATATTCCTCGTTGGCGCAGGCTACGGTGAGGTAAGACAAGCGTTCCAAAGCGACTTCCTCGGCATGGCAAGGGCCGCCCAGCACCGCGATTTGATCTTCGGGCACATCGCAGAAGTTGATAAAATAATCGCCGATCACCATATTGTTGTTCGGAACAATTCCTTTGATGGCCGATACAATCATTTTGTCTTTCAGCGACATATTCAGTTTTTCGAGGTGCTGCTTAAAAAACGGCGAAGGCATGGCAAAAATCAAGGTATCGCTGTTTTCCACCACCTCGTTGATATTCTCGTAAAAACAAATATTTTCTATATTAAACCTTACGCCTGTGAGATACGAAGGGTTGTGTCCGAAATGCTTAAATTCTTCTATCTGTTCGGGACGACGCATATACCAATTGAATTGACCTTGCGTCATCGAAATGATTTTCGCAATGGCGGTCGCCCAGCTTCCGCCACCCAATACGCCTATTCTACCTGGGATATTCATGCGTTCTGATTAAGGTTCGCTTTTTCGGGACGCATTTGCGGAAAGAGCAA
>JAITAH010000403.1 GCA_031284225.1 Dysgonamonadaceae bacterium
AACGTAATATTTAACGCCAACCCGCGCATTTCGTGCAGCAATACATTCAACGATTCGGGAATGCCCGGATTGGGCATCGGATCGCCTTTCACAATCGCTTCGTAGGCTTTTGCACGACCCACCACATCGTCGGACTTGATCGTCAATATTTCTTGCAGGATGTAAGAAGCTCCGAACGCTTCCAGCGCCCAAACTTCCATTTCCCCGAAACGTTGGCCCCCGAATTGCGCTTTACCGCCCAAGGGCTGTTGGGTAATCAGCGAGTATGGACCAATGGAGCGGGCATGCATCTTGTCATCAACCATGTGGCCGAGTTTCAGCATATAAATCACGCCGACCGTAGCCGGTTGGTCGAAACGTTCGCCGGTTCCGCCATCATACAAATAGGTTTTTCCGTAGCGCGGAACCCGGGCTTTGTCCGTCCATTCGTTCAGGTTATCCAGTGAAGCGCCGTCAAAAATGGGAGTAGCGAATTTCACATCCAAATTCCGTCCGGCCCAACCTAAAACGGTTTCGAAAATCTGACCCAAGTTCATACGCGAAGGCACGCCCAACGGGTTCAGCACAATATCGACAATCGTTCCGTCGTCGAGGAAAGGCATATCTTCGTCGCGAACAATTCGCGAAACAATCCCTTTGTTCCCGTGACGGCCGGCCATCTTGTCGCCGACTTGCAGTTTACGTTTCTTGGCAATATACACTTTTGCCATCTGAATAATTCCGGTAGGCAGTTCATCGCCAATCGTATAATCGAATTTTTGCCGTTTTAATTCGGCGTCGTATTCCTTATACTTTTTCAGGTAATTGGCAATCAAATCGCGTATCATTTCATTCTTTATCGGATCGGTTGTCCATTTGGACAGCTGTACGGTGTTGAAATCAATTTTATTCAATTCGCTACGGTTAAATTTCACGCCTTTGGCAATAATTTCCGCGTTCATGAAATCTTTGACGCCTTGCGAAGCGCGTCCTTCCGTCAAAGTCAATAACTTATCAATCAGTATATTCTTTAATTTCAATACTTTTTCATCAAATTCGTCATCCAATTGCGGGAGTCTGGCTTTGTTACTCAACCGCGATTTATTCTTTTTTACCGCTTTAGAGAACAAGTTCCGACCGATGACTACGCCACTCAACGAAGGAGAGGCTTTCAAAGAAGCATCTTTCACGTCGCCGGCTTTTTCGCCGAAGATAGCGCGGAGCAATTTTTCTTCCGGCGAGGGATCGGATTCCCCTTTCGGCGTAATTTTTCCAATGAGGATATCGCCCGGTTCGACGCGAGCGCCGATACGGATAATACCGTTTTCGTCCAAATCTTTGGTTGCTTCTTCGCTGACATTCGGAATGTCGTTGGTCAACTCTTCAACGCCGCGTTTTGTTTCGCGAACCTCCAGAATATATTCGTCCACGTGTACGGAAGTGAAAATATCTTCGCGTACCACCCGTTCGCTGATAACGATAGCGTCTTCAAAATTATAGCCTTTCCAAGGCATGAACGCCACTTTCAGGTTTTTACCCAAAGCCAGTTCGCCGTTTTCGGTCGAATAGCCTTCGGTTAAAATCTGACCTTTCTCAACGCGGTCGCCTTTCCGGATAATCGGACGCAGGTCGATGGAAGTATTCTGGTTGGTTTTCCGGAATTTCGGTAATTGATAGCTTTTCACAGCCGCTTCAAAGCTGACAAATTCTTCATCGGCAGTCCGATCGTATTTGACGTCGATGCGAGAAGCATCTACAAACACGACTTCGCCCGAACCTTCGGCGGTAATTTGCGTACGGGAATCTCGAATCAACTGACCTTCCAAACCGGTTCCTACGATCGGCGATTCCGGACGTAACAAAGGCACGGCTTGCCGCATCATGTTCGAACCCATCAAAGCGCGGTTGGCGTCGTCGTGTTCGAGGAAAGGAATCAGCGAAGCGGCAATCGAAGCGATTTGCGTGGGCGAAACGTCCATCAACTCCACATCTTCGGGCGCTACCACCGGATAATCCGCATCTTGACGCGCTTTAATGCGATTGCGGATGAATATTCCTTTGTCGTCCAGAGGCGCATTCCCCTGTGCAATGATTTTGCCTTCTTCTTCTTCGGCCGTCAAATAAACGAGGCTTTCGGACGACAACTCCACCCGCGAATTATTTACCTGGCGATAAGGCGTTTCGATAAAGCCCAGATCATTGATTTTTGCATAGACGCAAAGCGATGAAATCAGACCGATGTTCGGGCCTTCCGGCGTTTCAATCGGACACAAGCGGCCATAATGCGTATAGTGCACGTCGCGGACTTCAAATCCGGCGCGTTCTCTCGACAAACCGCCGGGGCCTAAGGCCGACATACGACGTTTGTGAGTAATTTCGGCCAACGGGTTGGTCTGATCCATGAATTGCGACAAGGCATTGGTTCCGAAGAAAGTATTCACAACAGACGAAATCGTTTTCGCATTAATCAAATCGATCGGCGTAAATACTTCGTTATCACGAACATTCATTCGTTCGCGAATGGTGCGGGCCATACGAGCCAGCCCTATTCCGAACTGGTTGTAAAGTTGTTCGCCCACCGTGCGCACGCGACGGTTGCTCAAGTGGTCGATATCGTCCACATTGGCTTTCGAGTTGATCAACTCGATTAAGTATTTGATAATTTCAATAATATCTTCTTTCGTCAACACTTTGACGTCGATCGGCGTAGTCAGATTCAATTTTCTATTAATCCGGTAGCGGCCCACTTCACCCAAATCGTACCGTTTTTCCGAGAAGAACAAGTTTTGGATTACTTCCCTTGCACTGGCGTCATCGGCCGGGTCGGCATTTCGGAGTTGGCGATAGATATAGACCACCGCATCCCGTTCCGAATTGCTGGGGTCTTTTTGCAATGTATTGTAAATGATTGCATAATCCGTTTGATTCTGATCTTCGCGGTGCAACAAAATGGTTTGTGCGCCCGATTCAACAATATCGTCGATATGCGACTCTTCCAGCACCACTTCCCGGTCGATAAACACTTCGTTCCGTTCGATGGAAACCACTTCGCCGGTATCTTCGTCCACAAAATCTTCGACCCAGGTTTTCAGAACGCGGGCGGCCAATTTCCGGCCGATCGCTTTCACCAAGTTCGATTTGGTAACACGGATTTCTTCCGCCAGATTGAAGATTTCCAAAATATCTTTATCGCTTTCGAAGCCGATAGCCCGCAAAAGCGTTGTAACAGGCAATTTCTTTTTACGGTCGATATAAGCATACATTACATTATTTATATCGGTCGCAAATTCAATCCACGATCCCTTGAAAGGGATGATGCGGGCTGAATACAATTTCGTCCCGTTGGAATGCAAGCTTTGTCCGAAGAAAACCCCCGGCGAACGATGCAACTGGGACACAACGACCCGTTCGGCGCCGTTGATAACAAAAGTTCCTTTTTCAGTCATGTAAGGAATCGGCCCCAAATACACGTCCTGAATCACGGTATCGAAATCCTCGTGATCGGGGTCGGTACAATACAACTTCAACTTGGCTTTCAAAGGAACGCTATACGTCAATCCCCGTTCGATACATTCTTCGATGGTGTAGCGCGGCGGATCGATATAGTAGTCCAAAAATTCCAATACAAAGTTGTTACGGGTATCCGCTATCGGAAAATTTTCCATATAAACCTTGTACAAACCCTCGTTTTTCCTTTTTTCAGGAGGCGTATCCAATTGTAAAAAGTCTTGAAACGACTTTAATTGCACTTCGAGGAAATCCGGGTATTGATACGGATTTTTAGTCGATGCAAAATTGATTCTTTGATTATTTTTTACTGGTAATGACATTTATTGCGAAATTTGGAACTGAATGAATGAAATGAAAAATATGATGAACACAATGAAAATAATGAAAGGAATGAAAAAGAATTCTTCATTTCCTTCATTATTTTCATTCTCTTCTTCAACGAGAGAAGCATGCATTATTTAAGTTCAACTTCTGCTCCTGCTTCTTCCAGTGATTTCTTCAATGCTTCCGCTTCATCTTTAGCAATACCTTCTTTCAAAGGAGCGGGCGCACTGTCAACGATGTCTTTTGCTTCTTTCAGACCAAGACCGGTTAGTTCTTTTACTAATTTAACGATAGCTAATTTATTAGCGCCAGGACCTTTCAGAATCACATCGAAAGATGTTTTTTCTTCTACCACTTCAGCAGCTCCTCCGGCTACTGGACCGGCAGCAACAGCAACAGCGGCTGCAGCAGGTTCGATACCATACTCGGTTTTTAAAATATCAGCAAGTTCGTTCACTTCCTTGACGGTCAAATTTACTAATTGTTCAGCAAAAGCTTTTAAATCTGCCATTTTCTTATAATTTTTAAATTGTTTATTTTTTATTAATTCTTGCAAGACTTATTCGGATGGAAATCCAATAAGACTCGCGATTACTCTCTTTCGGAGAGCGTTTTTAACACACCATGGATGGTTTGTCCACCCGATTGCAGAGCGGAAATAACATTCTTAGCGGGCGATTGCAACAAGGCAATGACGTCGCCAATCAGTTCGTTCTTGCTCTTGATAGATACCAACAAGTCCAAATTTTCCGCGCCTACATAGAAACTTTCCTGTACATAAGCCGCTTTCAGTTTCGGAATATCCGTCCCTTTGGCAAATGTTTTGATCAGTTTAGCCGGGCTATTGGCGTTGTTCGAAAACATAACCGCCGTATTGCCTTTCAATGCAGGATCCAGTGCAGAATAATCGCCACTTATTTGTTCCAGGGCTTTTTTAAACAAGGTATTTTTCACAACCATCAGTTTAATGTCCTGTTTACTACATTCTCTACGCAAATTGCTGGTTTTTGCCGCATTCAACGTAGCAACGTCTGTCAAATAGAAGTTCGTATAGTTGCCAAGCGTAGTTGCAATCTGTTTGATAACAACAGTTTTATCTTCCTTTCTCATCATTCAAATTTTTAAATTTCATCTACCGATTTCGGATCGATTTTCAGACCCGGACTCATTGTACTCGAAAGATAAACGCTCTTAACGTAAGTACCTTTAGCAGCTGTTGGTTTCAATTTGATCAACGTATTGACAAATTCTTTGGCGTTGTCGCAAATCTGATTCGGCGCGAAAGACGCCTTCCCGATAGAAGTATGTACAATTCCGGCTTTATCTACTTTGAAGTCGATTTTACCTTGTTTTACTTCTCTCACGGCAGTAGCCACATCGTTGGTAACCGTACCGCTTTTCGGATTCGGCATCAGGCCGCGGGGGCCTAAAATACGTCCCAAAGCGCCAATTTTACCCATGATAGCCGGCTGGGTGATAATCACATCCACATCCGTCCATCCGCCTTTGATTTTATCGATATATTCATCCAACCCAACATAGTCGGCTCCTGCTTCTTTAGCAGTTGCTTCCTGGTCGGGATTCACCAATGCGAGAACCCTAATTTGCTTACCTGTTCCGTGAGGCAATGAAACCACGCCTCGTACCATCTGGTTAGCTTTACGGGGGTCAACACCCAGGCGGACGTCAATATCCACCGACGCGTCGAATTTGGTAGTCGAAATTTCTTTCACCAAAACGGACGCTTCTTTTAAGGTGTATGTTTTCCCTGCTTCAATTTTGCTTAAAGCCAACTTTTGATTTTTTGTAAGTTTACTCATAATCTCTATTGAAGTTTAATTGTTTACAGGAAAATTCCCTTTTACTGCTATCCCCATGCTGCGGGCTGTTCCGGCCACCATTTTCATAGCCGATTCAACCGTGAAACAGTTCAAGTCGTTCATTTTATCTTCTGCGATCGCTTTTACCTGTTCCCAGGTTACTTCAGCCACTTTTTTCCGGTTCGGTTCGGCCGAGCCGCTTTTCTGTTTTGTGGCTTCCAGTAACTGAATGGCTACCGGCGGATTTTTAACGACAAAATCGAAAGACTTGTCAGCATAGTAAGTAATCACCACGTGCAATACCTTACCTGCTTTGTCTTGGGTTCTGGCATTGAATTGCTTGCAAAACTCCATTATATTG
>JAITAH010000038.1 GCA_031284225.1 Dysgonamonadaceae bacterium
TGGCTGGGATTGTAAAAAAGTCACAGTAGCACAAGGGGGAATAAGTTGTGGCTTTATAAGCCAAAAAGCATTGGGTCCTTCTCCCGACGTCAAAGGAGTTCACTTAAACGGCGGAGAAGGCATCGTTACTTCTCCTGTGTTGCATAGTGGTTGTAACTCATTATCTTTTAAGTATGCAACGAGAGGCGATGATGCTCCCAGAACACTTCAAATAGATATAATTCAAGATGAAAACGTCGTTTGGAGTATTACAATGGACACTACAGTCGTTACAGGCTGTACAGAGAACAATTACCATACAGAGGGCATACCTGTTGAAGGAGACTATCAAATCGTATTCAAGAATATAACGACCGGTGATATATCCGGAACCCTCGCAAGAGATATCCTCATTTGGGGTATCTGTCTGAACGGCCCCATCACCTCCGTAGCCGCCCCCACCTTTACGGTAACCGGCGGCGACAAGAAAACGGAAAACGAGTATTGGGAATACGCTACCGTATCGTTGGCGACCGAAACAACGCGGGCGTGCATCTACTACACTACCGACGGTACTACGCCTGCCGCCCATGATTCGTTGCGTTACAGCGAACCGTTCAACGTCACAGCGACAAGCACAGTGAAGACAATCGGCATTTTTGAAGATGTGCTGAGCGAAATAACCGATACCATAATCCGCATTGCCGGGCCGCAATCGGCTGCGCTTCCTTATACGGAATCTTTCGCCGGCAACCTCGGCGACTGGTATCCTTACAATAAGACGGGCGCACAGACATGGACAACCGGAGAAGCAAACGACAAATCCTTTGCCCGGATAGAAGGCGCTGATGAAAACGGAAGCTACGAAAATGAGGACTGGTTGATTTCTCCGGCTTTCATCGCAACTGAAGGATGCAACCTTGCTTTTAGCTTTGCTTCGGCAACCCAGTATGCCGGTCCTGCTCTCACTTTAAAGTATTCAACCGATTATGCCGGTGTAGGCGACCCAACGACAGCAACTTGGACGGATGTTTCTACGGCAACGTGGCCATCGTCTGCTAATTTGAGTTGGACGGAATCCGGAGATATTGTTTCGGAAGAAACACTATCGGTACGTTTCGCTTTCGTTTACACTTCTGACACAGAGCTTGCGTCCGTTTGGCAACTCGGCGACATCCTCGCAGTTAACAAAGACATTACCGTACCAAGCAATCCGGCCAATCTGCTTGCTGTGCCGGCCGAAGACCGGGTTGTCCTCTCGTGGACAGCTTCCTCCGATAATATAGCCGTTGCCGGATATAATGTGTATATTGATGAGGTTCGTACCGAAACGGTTGCCGGAACACATTCCATTGTACGAAATTTGACTTCCGGTACGGAATACACCCTTGCCGTAGAAGCCGAAGACACCGCCGGAAATAAATCCGAAAAAGTTTCAACAACCGTTTCAACGGTTGCCGGATACGAGCTGAATCCCGGCGACACGATCACGCTGAATCTATTGCAGCCCGTAAACCCTGAATACTTTACCCTGACAAGTACAGGGCATTGGACGGAAACTTCTAACGATACGGAATATCCGCTTATTGAATTTAATTACGGCAATCCGCATAGCGTGATGTCGTTCACACACGAAATAGGTGGAATTTATTTTGAATTTGGAGAAAGTTCGTGGGATGGATTTACTTATTCCGCCAGTGGAGACAGTACCAATTACGAACCTTCAAATGCTTGGTTGGCCAATCAATGGGGCAATATGGCCGGAGGCGGAATCAAAACAGACGCTAATAATCGTATCTTGAAAAAGGCGGACGGCGTTGTAGAAGTTGAAAAAGGAATCCCGTATTTGGTTGCCTACTGGGGAATGGAAGGAATGGACGATTATTATCTGGACGAAGTAGGCGTGCGCGCCCTTCAAACAACATTGTACGATACATACGAGGCTGTTGGAGTCTATGTCAGCAACCATCCATGGGCTTATTACAGCAATAAAGACGGAAATGCGTATGCACGCGGCTTAAACCAAGCCGGCGATTACTTCAAAGTGATTATACATGGGCTGGACTCCAAAGCAAACGAAACAGGAAAAACAGTTGAATATACGCTGGCCGAAAATAAAGCAGATGAAGGGCTGATCCAAAGTTCCAATTGGGAATGGGTCGATTTGTCGCCGCTTGGCGAGATAGGAGGTTTGTATTATACGCTGGCATCTACCGATGCAGGGCAATATGGAATCAATACTCCTCTGTTTTTCTGTTTGGATAAACTTCAAGTGCGCGTTCCGAAAAAAACGGGCGTGAATTATCCGGATGCGGACAGCCGGCTTTTAGTTTCTCCCAATCCATTTAAAGATTATATTACGGTAAAAGCCGTTACAGAAGGTAATGTGGTAATTTATAATTTGTCGGGACAACCGGTGTTAAATGCAACCGTAAAAGCCGGCAGCAACCGCATCAATACATCGGCATTGCCTCAAGGCGCGTATATCTTGAAACAAGGATCGGAAATAGTGAAAATAGTGAAATATTAATTTATCTAAAATCTGCAAGGATTTCAGGATTTATAAAAATCAATACAAATGAAAATTTTTTTTCTTAACCTCATTCTTTTATGTTTTGTTGTAACGAACATAAAAGCAACTGAATTTACCATTACGGTTCCCGAAGGTGCAACTGTTTTTGTCGGTACAAAGGGGAAACATTACCAACGGTTCACCGAGAAAAATCCGGTGAACGATCCTGTAACAAACAATGGTAAAACCGTTTATACTTTCGATATAAACGGACGGCACAACTACCGTGTAAGCATGTCCGGCAAATTGACTCATACCGGGATTTTCACACCGAGTGATACAAATACAGGGCTTGAAATCACACAGGAACAAATGGATTCGCACAGTCCGAAAGAAACCGATTACGACGTGAACAATAACAATTTTCGTAATATGGCGGATATTTTTCTGAATATCAATCCGCAGGGATATTTGAAACTTACCGGCGGAAGTACATACCAGCTTATTAATTTGCGTAATTGGCAGGCAATAGACTCTGATGTGAATAACTATTTTTTGGAACCGGATTATCATTATACGGTAGTAAACGAAAATGGAATGGAAGACCACAGCGTGGTAACTGTGAGCAGTGATGGTTTGATCAGCGCCGTAAGTGCAGGGACGGCAATTGTACTCGTAACTTACGATGCTTTTAATTGCGCTTCGGCAAATGTAGGGCCTTTTTTCGGAGCGCTATGGCCTGAAAACACCGGCGCATTTGTGGTTTCAGTCGATGCACCCGAATCGGGCATTACTCCCAAAATGCACATCAGTGAAATATGGAATGCCGAAGGCTCGGCAAAAGTAGCCGAAACTTCCATCGACGCCGAACTGGACATATTCTATTATGAAGCGTCTACCGGAGGTTACGATTATACTTTTTCGCCGGAAGGCGTGACTTCGGTAACACTGGCGCAACCGGCTTTAGGCGCAAACATTCTTTCATACAGCGGATTTTCTACCGGTGGAGTTACCGGCAACGGCGACGGAAGTTATACCGTAAGGCTGGTACACGGGCGAAATATTATCAAAATGACGTCCGCAACAGGTTCCGAGTACCAAGTAATCAGCGCTAAACCGGTTGCCTACACCGTTACCAATGCCACTCGTCCCGGTGAACGATTCCGGCCGGGCGATAAAGTGTCTATTCTTTTCAATACGCTCTATCATCCGTGTAATAAATTGTCGGGCATTTACAACATGAGCGCCGGTATTCAATATACGGGTTTCGATACCGATTTTCCCTTGATATTGGGTCCCGGTCAATATACCTTTGCAAGTAAAGCGCAAACGTATGAAATAACTATTCCGGCAGACTATACCGCCGAAGATTTTGCACTCGTCAATGGAGTACTCAAAATAAACGGGTTTGGTAGCGCTTACGGCGCTCATCGCTATATTTCGCTGGAAAACGGAGTTGAACCGAATCTGAACGCCAGCGTTCATGCCGCTTATTTCGGCGTATTGCCGGGTTTTTATTTCCGCTTGGTCGATCAGCCAAGCAAACCGGCAAATGTGAAAGCCGTTCCAACTGCAACGACCATTGCCTTGTCGTGGACTGCTTCGCTGGATGATGGAAGCATTAGCGGATATAATATCTATGTAGATGGAACGCTGTCTGCCGGAATGATTGCGGAAACGAATTATATGCTCACCGGATTAACTCCGCTTACCGGATACACTGTGGCGATAGAAGCTGTCGACAATGATGGAAATCGATCATCGTCGAAAACTTCGGTTCGCGTCACAACACTTGCAGGAGGGCCTTCGACAAGTTTGGATGCTATTCGAGATTACAGGGTAAATGTTTATCCCAATCCGTTTACCGATTATATTACGATATCTTCGGATCTTGAAAATCAAGTTGTTATTTACAATATTTCCGGTCAAATTGTATTGAGTGCAAAACTGCATGTCGGCAATAACAGAATTGATACACATGCTTTACCGGAAGGAACGTATATGCTGAAATCCGGCACGAAAATAATGAAGATCATAAAATAGCTTTCTGTCAGGTTTTTTTCATCCTTGCAGAGATTTTTAAGGATTTTTTTTGAGGAGTAAGAGTTATATATGAAAAAAATAATCAAATTGTTATCTAAATTTTTTCACAATCCGAAAAGATATTATACTTTTGCTCCTCAAAATAATTTTTAAATTCATACATATTATGAAAATTGGTATTCCAAAAGAAATTAAGAACAATGAAAATCGAGTTTCATTGACTCCGGGAGGCGCTCATGCTTTGGTTCAACAAGGTCATGAAGTTTATATTCAATCGAATGCAGGAACAAATAGCGGCTTTAGCAATGACGCTTACACAAGTGTCGGCGCTCAAATTCTTCCTGCTGCCGAAGAAATTTTTTCCGTTGCCGAAATGATTATGAAAGTAAAAGAACCCATTGCTTGCGAATACAAGTTGATTCGTCCCAATCAGTTATTATTTACTTATTTTCACTTCGCGGCTGATGAAACGCTCACTAAGGCGATGATTGAAAGTAACGCGATTTGTTTGGCTTACGAAACGGTTGAAAAACCGGATCGTTCGCTACCGTTATTAATCCCGATGTCGGAAGTCGCCGGAAGAATGTCTGTTCAAGAAGGCGCTAAATATCTGGAAAAACCACAAGGTGGAAAAGGTATTTTGCTGGGAGGTGTGCCGGGAGTGAAACCCGCCAATGTATTGGTTTTAGGAGGAGGCGTAGTAGGAACACATGCTGCTTTCATGGCGGCCGGATTAGGCGCTCATGTGACCATTATGGATATTTCGCTTTCCCGTTTGCGTTATTTGAGCGAAATAATGCCGGCCAATGTAGATACACTGGTGTCAAGCCCGTACAACATTGAACAGTTCCTTCCCAATGTCGATTTGGTTATTGGAGCAGTGTTGATACCGGGTGCAAAAGCGCCTCATCTAATTACGCGCGAAATGCTTAAATTCATTCCTAAAGGAGCGGTTTTAGTAGATGTCGCTATTGATCAGGGTGGTTGTTTCGAAACTTCCCGTCCTACTACGCATGCAGAACCAATTTATGATGTGGATGGAATCATTCATTATTGCGTGGCCAATATTCCGGGTGCAGTACCAATGACTTCTACTGTTGCTTTAACCAATGCTACGCTTCCTTATGCTTTGCTTTTGGCCAACTTAGGTTGGGAAAAAGCCTGCGAAAAACAGGCCGATTTAAGAGAAGGCTTAAATATCGTGCAGGGTAAAGTTGTCAATAGAGCGGTTGCAGAAACATTCAACCTTTAATTAAGACATTTAACGACTGAAGAAGAAAGAAACAGACCCTAAAGACGTCTTTTATGTCTTTTTCTTTCTTCTTTGTACGAAAATTACCTCATTAGCTCACTCATTATCCCGTCCGACACAAATATTCCTTTTCTCGTCAGCCGCAAATGGTCGTTCTCCATTTCCAACATTCCGGTATCCAAGAATTTTTTTGCTTTTTTCCAACAATCGTTTTTTTCTCTTTCTCCAAAAAGAGAACATAATTCATTCGTGTTTATTCCTTTCATAGTTCGCAAACGGGTAATAATAAAATCGTTATAGGCTGTCTTTTCGTCTATCATTTCAATTTCCGGTTTGTGGTTTATATATTGCGCTCCATGTATTTTTTTATTCCATTGCCGGCTTATTCCGTTATAAGAGTGAGCCGATGCGCCAATTCCCAAATAATGCGCCCCCGTCCAATAAGAAGAATTGTGTTTTGACGAATAGCCCGGTTGGGCAAAATTGGAAATTTCATACTGTTCAAATCCAGCTTCCGCCAGTGAATCAATCAACGTGTCGAACATCTTTATACTTAATTCCTCATCTACGGGATTGAAAAGTCCTTGTTTTAAGAGTCTGTAAAGAGGTGTTCCTTTTTCATAAATCAAATGGTAAGCCGATATATGCTGAATTTTCAGATAAATAGCTTGCCGGATATTCTCCGTCCATATTTCTTGTGTTTGACCGGGTAAACCATACATCAGATCAATACCGACATTGGTAAATCCGGATTCTTTACAAAGATTAACCGCATGAATCGCTGATTGGGCATTGTGCCGCCGGTTCAAAAATTTTAATTCATCATCGTTGAAACTTTGTATTCCCAAACTAATACGGTTGAAAGGCAAATGCCGGATCGAACGAAGGTATTCATTGGTGATATCATCGGGATTAGCTTCGAGAGTTATTTCATACATTTGTGAATCAATCGAATAACAACAAGAATACAATGTGTCAAACAACCGGTCGAAATCTTTTGCAGACAATTGGGAAGGTGTTCCTCCTCCGAAATAAATCGTTTCAACCGGTTGTTCTTTTAAATAATCTTCCCGATTTTGCAATTCTTTACACATGGCTTTCACATAATCTTCTTTCATATTTTTATTCGTGGACGAAAAAAAATCACAGTACACACAACGTGTTTTGCAAAAAGGAATATGAAAATAAATACCAGCCATAACCTGTAAATTTAAAACAAAGATACAATTTTAATTTTTTTTTTCTTATTTTTGCAGCAAAAGAGAAAAATGAGGAAATGAAAATAATATTATTCTCCCTTTTTTTACTTTTTTCATTCTCTTTATTCTCTTCATTTTTAAAGATTCACATGCTTACTTGTCCTGTAAAATATTTTTTCCATATCGATTGTCCGGGATGCGGGATGCAAAGAAGCATTATTGCACTTTTGGAAGGCGATTTATGGAAAAGTTTATCATTTTATCCGGCAACAATCCCTATATTTGTATTTTTAATTTATACCGCTTTTCATTTGATCATAGATTTCAGGCATGGAGCTGTAATCATTAAATGGGGGTATATTTTATGTTCAATAATCATATTTATATTTTATATTTACAAAGTAATCACTTATAAAATTTTCTTATTATGACAACGAATCATGAAGTTTCTTTTGAAAAAGATCAGACAAGTTTTCAAATTCCCGTACCAAATGCTACTGCAATCCTTGTTTTAGGAATAATTTCTATTGTAGGCTGTTGTTGCTACGGCATTGGGTTTATTTTTGCGATTATTGCCCTCGTGTTGGCGTCTAATGCGAGCAAACAATACAATGAAGAGCCTGCTCGCTATTTGCAAAGTTCTTACAAAAATATGAATGCAGGAAAAATTTGTGCAATTATCGGTTTGATTCTCTCTGTTTTAACAATTATTTACTTCATTTGGGCTATTTCATTCATAGGTTGGGATGTGGTGAGAGATCCCGAATTGTTGCAAGAACGGTTGCAAGAGTTGATGAACCGGTAACAAAATGGCTTCTTAACCAATATTTCAGGATATGGATGAAGACGATAAAAGATAAATATAGGAAAAATGCAGGAAATACCTCGTCAGTTGTCCTGTAAGCGCGATTGAAAACGGCACAGTCAATCAAAAGCTTTGCCGGACGCATACATACGGAAAAACAAATTAGACATGAAACAGATAGGAAAAATTTCGGAAAACAAAAACAATTATCTTCAATTTATTGTTCCCACTTGCCTTGTAAGTTGGGTTATAGCAGGAATTGCTGTCTGGCTCGGAATGAGAACGACAGCAGGTTTCAGTTACACGCTTTTTGCATCGGCTTATATGCTTATTCCCGCCGCCTGCGCCATTGTGCTGCAAAAAAAGCGCAAAGAACCCGTTGCGCAATCCTTGAAAATTTCCTTCAAATTTAACCGGTGGTTTTTGATAGCCGTGCTTACGCCAATAGCGACAAGTCTTTTGGCTCTGGGAATAAGCCTGCTTTTTACGGACGTTCATTTTTCGGCAACTTACGAGGGATTACTTTCCCTGTTACCTGAAGAACAGGCAGAACTTGCTCGACAACAGTTATTGAAATTTCCGCCATTTGTTTTCTTTATGATTCAACTGGTAAGCGCGGTTGTTGCCGGCTGTACTATAAACGCTTTTTTTGCTTTGGGGGAAGAATTGGGCTGGCGCGGGTATTTGCTCACAGCTTTGAACGGAAAAAAGTTTTGGACAGCCTCGCTTATTATTGGCTCGATTTGGGGTATATGGCATTTCCCGCTGATATTGCTCGGACACAACTACCCCCAACATCCGGTGATTGGCGTCTTCATGATGACAGTCTGGTGTATTTTACTCACGCCGACAATTACATATATTGTTTTGAAATCGAAATCGACGATTACGGCGGCAATTTATCACGGAACTCTCAACGCTATTGCCGGAATTTCAATCTTGTACCTCACAGGAGGTAACGACCTTACTAACGGCTCAACCGGACTTGCCGGTTTTATTGCCGTTGCAATCGTAACATTCGGCTTTGTGCTGTATGACAAATATGTAACAAAGGAAAAAATATTTTTCTCAAAAATCAGATAATATGGAGACAGAATTGGAGAAATGTATGAATGGCGAATGGTATGACTGCCATGCACAAGTTTTTGTGGTGCTCAAAGCGAGAACCCGGAAGCTGTTATCTCAATATAATACGCTGCCATACGATGATAGCGTGGCAAGATACAATCTTTTGAAAGAAATGTTTGGTAGCGTCGGCACGAATGTTTCTGTAGGCAATCCTTTTATATGCGACTATGGGCAAAATATTCATATCGGCAACAATGTGTCTGTAAATATGAATTGCACGTTTGTGGACTGTAACAAAATAACGATTGGCAACCGTGTGCTGATAGCGTCAAATGTGCAAATTTACACGGCTGC
>JAITAH010000063.1 GCA_031284225.1 Dysgonamonadaceae bacterium
CGACATAAATTCGGCCATCGGCATATCTTTAAAAAAGTGGCTAATGACTTTCTGTTTGATCTTCCAATTGGGGTATAATCGCAATTTATAAGCAAGAAGTAATGGACTATAACGTATAAATCCCTTGTAAAATGCCGCTTTCCCCTTGGCGAATTTTATAAATGCAGCGAGGGTGTCTTTCCGGGTAATGGTTCCGTCAAAATCAAAAACAACTATTAATCTTTTATTGTCATTCATCAGACTCAAAAATAAATGATAATAGATAATGTTATAATCCAGGCGATGACACATAGCCAGGTGAATTTATCTTTTAACAACACCTTTGTCGGACTGCCGCTTTTTGCATCGACGATAGTCAGCTGCAAATAGCGGACGATGCCCGCTAAAACAAATATTGCGGTGAGGTATAAATAAGATGTTTGAAAATGTGCAGTCACCTCTACCGAGACCGTATACATAAGGTAACAGACAACCGTAACGGCGGCAATAATAGAAATGGCCTGATTAATAAATTCCAAACTATACCGGTTGATGTTTGGTCTAACTTTTATATCTGTTCTCGCAAATGTAGCAACATCATCCCTTCGTTTGGCAAATGCTAAAAACAAAGCCAGCAGAAAAGTCATAAGTATAATCCAGTGAGATATGGATATCCCAGTGGCCAAACCTCCCGCGAACACACGTAGCACAAAACCTATAGAGATGATGAACACATCTATTATTGCAATATGTTTCAATTTCATGCAATAGGCTATGTTCAGCAGGTAATAGGCCCCTACGATACTGATGATTTTCCACTTTACTGCACCAAGAAAAAGACAAACGAGCACTATTGCAAAAAAGAGCAGCGCGAACATAATGAAGTAACCCGTCTTTATTGTCACAGCCCCGGAGGCAAGGGGACGGCGGCATTTTTCAGGATGTAGCTTGTCTGCTTCAATATCCCTGATGTCGTTAAAACAATAAATAGAGCTTGCCGCTAACGAATACACTATAAAAACAATAATAGACAAATAGAAGCCATCCCATTGTATGAATTGCCCGCTAAAAAATAGTGGTGAAAAAACGAAAAGATTTTTCACCCATTGATGAGGTCGCAGAAGCAGTAAAACAGATTTCATAAGGGTTTTCATAGGTAACAGGGCTTTTACATTTTCATTTTTTTGAATATTGATTCGGGTATCATACCGATGATGAACATAAGACATCTCCAGATGCCGGTTACATACACACGATTTCGTTTATGTTTGCAGGCATTATATATCACGTTTGCCGCCCGTTGCGGCGATGTCGTTAACAACTTTGGCAGGGATAGGCCTTCCGTCATTTTTGTATCCATGAATCCCGGTATTACCGTAATCACATGCACCCCCTTGGGATAAAGATAATTTCTTAGGCCGTCCAAATAGACTCTAAAACCGGCTTTTGCACTTCCGTAAATAAAATTACTTTGCCGGCCTCGCAATCCGGCCACCGAAGAAAGAGCGATGATGGTTCCGGTTTTTTCCTGTTCAAACTTCTGTGCAAAATAATTGATAAGCGGAACCAACCGAGCATAATTAATGGCTACAATATTTTCAACATTCGCTGCGTCGTATAAGCCCTCCCGGACACTTTCCCCCAAAAAACCAATTGCACAAAAAAGCAAATCGGAATGGACAGCATCAAACACCGAATAGTCCGAATCTTTTGTGACATCAAAAACAATGACCTCCGATGCCTGATTATATTTTACATGAAGATGGTTTGCCAATCGGTCTGTTGCATCTTTGTTGGACGTTACCAGGTAAATTTTCGGATATTTCTTGCCCTCTTTTTCGATGACTTTTGCTATAAACGATTGCGTAATATCGGAGGAAGCGCCAAGTAGTATCATAATAACAGATTGTTTATATTATTCATTCTTTTCACTGTGTATACGTTCATGCTGTACGGAGTTGAACTTTTCGGTTCCGGTCGTTTTTACATAATCCAGCAGTGATTTTTTAGACATGGCGTCTTTTGCCAGATAGATGCGCCCTTTGTAACGTTCAACGATGCTGTCTAATTTTTTTACTAACGCGGGCAAGTGTTTATTTCTTTTAAAGTCCAGCGCCAAACTGTACCCATCTATTGGGAAAGAATTATGCGCTTCTTCTTTGCTTGCCCTGTATAGTTTTAACACCGCTAAAAAAGACCCTTGCCTGCTTTCCGCGATGGCCTCTAATACGGCAGTCATTCCTTCTTTTCCAACAGCCTTGGGAATAATAAACTGATACTGGATAAACCCGTTATTCCCATAAATACGGTTCCAGTCATTTATGGCATCTAACGGATAGAAAAAAGTGTCGTAGCCGGTTATATTCTCCACTTCCTTTTTCAGCTGCTTGAAATAATAAAGAAAATTAAACGCCTTTACGGTAAAAGTATTCAGGACAAACGAAGGGAGATCGAACGGTACTGTAAGTCCTGGCCTCTTTTTTAGACGAAGCGGATTGTCTTTCTTTTTTTCGGGAAGCTCCACCTGTGTGGCATGTTCGCCAACAGTCAACACAGAGCGCCCCACAGTCTTTCCCTTTTGCAGGCAGTCAATCCAGGCGACGCTGTATGTCCAATTTTCGCAAGTTTCAAAATAGGCGAATATCTCCTCCAAATTTTTAGCTTTCAACACCCGTTGCCGGATATAAGCCGTTTCAATTCTTTTTAACACAAACTTCGCGGTAAGAACAATCCCCGTCAAGCCCATGCCGCCGAGGGTATCCCAAAACAATTCGGGATTTTCGGAAGACGAACATGTTTTTATCTCTCCTGTTTCCACCATTATGGAAAAAGACAACACATAATCGCCGAAACATCCTTCGGAATGGTTGTTTTTTCCATGAACATTGGCACCGATGGCGCCTCCAACAGTAATGAGTTTGGTTCCCGGAGTAACCGGAAGGAAAAAACCCTCCGGGACAATCACGTCTAAGATGTCGGCAAGTAAAACCCCCGATTCACACTCAAAAATGCCGTTTTGTTTATCAAACGAAATGAATTTATTTAACTTCAATGTGGAAAATATACGCTCTTCATTTAGGGAGTCATCACCATACGAATGACCATTTCCGCGTGCAATAACTGTATGACTTTCTGTTATGATTTTTCGTATTTGATTGAAATCTGATGAGGCAATCATATTAGTCTCAACTACAGGATATTTCCCCCAGTTAGTGATTTTTTGTCTATTGAAGTTGATGTTCATCATGGATATATTCGGAAAGCCCCAACGTGTACGCTGAGGCTCTCAAGTAATTGTCGGGAAAACTTAAATAATGGCTATAATAGGCTGATTTACAGTTTATTGGGGGGGGGGGGGGGGGTAAATTAATTAACAATTAACAGTTAATAATGAACAATGGGGGCTACGCGCGCCTCCCGTTATTCTATTATATAAGGTGTCTGTCATTAGGGTTCTATTGGTTCAATTTTCAACTCTTAACTCTTAGTTCCTAACTTTTAGTTAAGTCGTGGCAAAGGTAGTGATATTTTTTAATTTAGCAATCGGTGGTTAGTGATTGCCGACACCGATCATTTTCGTGACCTCACGAAAATGATCATCAACATTGACATTCTGCGATTTATCATTCCTGAAAATACACCCGCTTCACACGGCGGGAGATGAATAAACCTTATCTTTATTTTGGCGGCAACTTTTTCACTTTCTTTTCTATCATTCTTTCATCACTGGATATACGTCGTTCCAATTTCTTTATATCTTCAGCAGCGGGAAGATTTTCGGGTTTTATGCCGCGCTTTCCGAGCATTTCGCGAACGGTTTGGTTATTTTGTACGTGTTCGATAGTGATAGGATTTTCACCCATTAAATTTTTCTCTTCCACGTTATGATTGGTCATTTCGGTGGCCAAATTTTTTGCAGCAATAGTCAGTGTAGGCAAAAAATCGGCTAACGGGCGACTGGATTTTATCCCCAATCTGTTTTTCATGTCTTCTGTAGTATGTCCGCCAAACAAAGCAGTATCGCCTTTGGAACGAACACGTCCGAAGCCTTTTTCATCCACCCCTCGCTCATAGATATTTTTCGAAAGTTGTTTTTCGGCTGTTCTTAGTTTTTCTCTCGTTTCTAAACGCGACAGTAATTGGATGCGTTCCTCTATTAATTCCACTTTACGTGTTTGAATAGCAAAATAACTTTGAGCAAACGCAATTTCTTCCTTCTTCGGATCACCATTCTGCGCTATTAAATAGCAGGCATAACGTGTGAGCATATAATCGTTAATTTCGCGCTTACCTCCACTACCTAAAGTGACCATTTTCGTGACCTCACGAAAATGGTCATCAACGTTAATATTCTGCGATTTACACGAATCAACAGCACGTTGAACAGCTACTAAAAAGTTTTCCCACCGGGCATATCCCAGCAAGCCCTGAAGTTCGCGAGCAAACCATATTTCTACTTGCTCATTACCCTCATCGCTATTGATAAAATGCGCAATTTCATCAAACGATATCTTGTATTGCATAATATGACGTCTCTCCATAATGCTATCCTTTTTTGTCTTTTAAATGAGTATGACATGTGGCTGCCACAAAGATACGACCTTTTTCGAAATCTGCAAAATTTTGATGGACATATCCCTGTCATTCCTGAAAATACACCCGCTTCACGCGGCGGGAGATATTGGTCAGGACTTCGTAGGGGATGGTGTCTAACGTTTCCGCCACGCGGGTGATGGGTTGCGGCTCGCCGAACACCACCACTTCATCGTTTTCCCTGGCCACCACGCCGGTGAGGTCAATCATGCACATGTCCATGCACACGTTGCCGATGACCGGCGCCGG
>JAITAH010000138.1 GCA_031284225.1 Dysgonamonadaceae bacterium
GTCTTTTCGAAGTATTGTCCTGCAAAAAATATCGAAAGACGGTGAATTATTCTGGACAAATCCGTTGATAGAAGAAGATAATACCAATGGATTGGTATTAGACAGCGGTCGGTCACCAGAGTCTGTGGGTTATTACACGCTTCAATTGGCCGGTGAAGGAAAAATAGCGACCTTCCATCAACGTAATCACAGTTTGATCAACTTGGTCGAAAATATTGCTACGCTTTTTGACGTCAGCGGCGAACAACCGGAATACATTAACGAGGGATTTATATTCTCGGAGCAAGGAGCTTCAAAGGCCGGTTTGCTTTCTTCGCCTTTATTCGATAACAAATATTTTCTTACATTCTGGAGCGATTTCCGGTCATCCTCTATCAATGATGGAGCCGCCGTATTTGCACATAAGGTACTGTTAAAAGACCTCACAGTTACGGGCATTCGTTTCCCGGAAACCGACTTGAACAGTCGTTTCGGAATCTTTTCCAACAAGGCAAGCGGTACTGTCGATTTTATACTGGACAGTTCGACGGCAGGAAAAGCAACCCTCGAAATTTATTCCGTGACGGGACAAAAAGCAACCCGTATCCAATCGAAAGTGCAGGCAGGTGAAAACATCATCCCATGGAATGTTCAACACGTGCCGGCAGGCGTATATATCGCTCAACTTGTTACGCAAAACGGCGTGCAAGCAAAGCGATTTATAGTTAAATAATGAGTTATGAGTGGAAAGCTCATAATTCATAATTCATAATTAATATATTAATAAAAGTTTCGCATGAAAAAAATTATCTCTCTTTTAGTTTGGTGCATCGTTGTCTTGACAACAGCAACGGCGCAAATTAACAGTTACAGTTTTGCCTATACGGCAGGAACTTACTCCGAAATTTCAGGAGGTACAGTGGTTTATTCAGGGGCGGCGCAAGGAGCAGAACCTTTGTGTTTAGAGAATTACGCTTTTGTACCGGGCGACACCCTGATAAGTGAAATCGCTACCGTAACCGGTTATCCGATTGGGTTTAATTTTAATTTGGGAGAGCAAACCTTTACCCATTTTGCCATTAGTCCCAACGGTTTTATTTATCTGGGTGGAGACGCTCCATTTGAGGTAGCCGCTACAAGTGTGTCAACTGTTATGGTAGATGATAGCAGGTTTGAAGAAGGCGCTATCAATGTATTGGGCTTTTCGCGGACCAGTACCTGTAATACGGCCGGCGCCAACACCGAAATCAGTTATTTGCTCTCCGGTGACGCCGGAAGCCAGATATTGACTGTTCAGTTCAAAAAAATTATTTTTTCGTGGTCGTCAACTACGGATGCGGTAGATATACAAATCCGTTTATATGAGGCCGACAGTAAAGTGGAAATGATTTTTAATGATTTGGTTATCCCTCAATATGAATTTGCTTGGGCTGAAATCGGATTGAAAGGAAATGTTGTGGGAAATACAAAATTTCTCAACATTGGTGCGGGTGATAATTGGTCAACAGCTACGGCAGGCGTAACCGGCAATGTGAGTTTACGTAACTCTACTTGCGACAATGGCGCTACTTTTACGTTTACGCCTCCTCCTGCATGTGTAACACCCGCTTCGCAACCAACCGATTTGCAATTAACAGCTTCATCCAATGGTGTGAGCGGTAGTTTTACGGCTACTGCCGATGCAGATAAATATTTGGTATTGATGGGAAAAGATATTTCAATGGTAGGACTGAAGGATCGACCGGTTGATGGCGTAACTTACAACGTGGGTGATGTAATCAACAATAAATTGACTGTAGTTACCTTTTCGCCCAATATTACTTTTAGTGTAGATAATTTGGAAAATTCTTCCGAATACAGTTTTTATATTTATGCCGCCAATGCGGAATGTCTGTACGGAAGTCCTAAATACAATCCGTTAAAAGCTCTCAACGAAGTGATTAAGACTTTACCGGGCGCTCCTCAATTGTTGAGTTTGTCGGAAGGCGGTTTTACCGGTTTGAAATTAGCCGTCCAAGCCAATGCCGCTAACAATCCGGTGATTGTGGCTGTCAACTCAGGGCAATGGGCCGTTGATAATAACCAGAATCAATTGAATGACGGCGTTTTCGGTACCCCAACATTGAATATGAACACAGGGGATCAATTGACCGGTGGAGGAAAAATAATCTATAAAGGCCCGGCTTCCGATGCGATTGAAGTAACCGGATTAGAGCCTAACAAACTGGTCAACTTTGCTGCATGGAGTTACGATGAAACTGACAATGCGATTTCCTCTGCGCTTGTAAAATTAAATGTAACCATTTGGGGTACATTACCTTACTCATTGGATTTTTCGCAATATAAAGCTTATGATATACCGGAAGGTTGGGAAGAAGAAGGTGGGTATTTCCGCTTGGAACAAGATAATACAACCAGACGGGGCAGTTATTTGTCTTGTAACAGACTGCCGGCAAGTGAAACCGGATCTTATGCTTCCATCACTACGCAATACCTGAAACTGGCGCCGGGTGAAAGCCGTTTGTCTCTGGCAGGCAGACTCTTCCAAACTTCTAGTGCGCGTCCGTTTCCCGAAAACGATCTGACAGAATGGAATGAGAAAGACAGTTTGCTGGTACAGGTTATAAAATACGGAACAACCGAGCCGATAACTGTTTATACGGTTAATGCAGCCAATGCTTTTGGTGGAAACTTCAACGTAAAATTGCCGATAACAGGTTTTGCAAATGACACCGTAAAAGTGAAACTGGCTTGGAGAGTCCATTCTACAGGCAAAACCAATTCACTCCAGATCACAAAATACATAATAGAAGAAAAACCCGAACAAGAGTCCCCCGTCAATCTGACGGTAGATCTTGCGTCGATCGTTGGTAATCAAGCCAAAGTCACATGGGAAAAACATGCGACAGGAACAGAATCTGCTTGGGAAGTTCGCTATCGTCTTATCAATACCGAAACATGGAGCACGCCGGTAGAAACAAGCGAAACGAACTATTTGTTTACGACCTTGCCTACCGATGCAACTGTAGAAGTAGCTGTAAGAGCCGTTGTCGGACTAAACATATATAGCGCATGGTCGGATCCGATTTCTTTCAAAACCGGCTACGGATTACCGTATAACGAAGAGTTCACCGGTTACACCGCGGCCAATTTTGCGGCAAATTCGAGATGGACGATTATTGCACCATCTTCAACTTCATTGATTGTATGGAGTTCATCGAAATTGCTTTTCATGCCTAATGCAGATCCTGTAACAGAAGCCTTTGCACTATTACCGAAATTGGATTTTGGAGACGGTTCGACAAAGTACAAATTGGCATTTGACTTATCTGTATCAGGTACAGTGCCTGATAGTGATTCGATTTATGTAATTGACAAAACGGCGGAAGAAGA
>JAITAH010000185.1 GCA_031284225.1 Dysgonamonadaceae bacterium
CGCCATAGTTATTTGTTTTGAGGACAAATGTAATCAATTATACAACAAAAACGCTGTTTTCTTGCTATAAATTTGGAGATGAAAGACGTCTTCCTTATCTATTTCTGTCTTCTTCTGTCTTTTGTCTTTTATCTATTTTATTCATTTGTGTGTAATTGGGAATTTTATGCTAACTTTGTCATAAAAAAACAGATTGAACACCGACGAACAATATATGAAACAAGCGCTGGCGGAAGCTCAAAAGGCTTTCGACCGCGGCGAAGTTCCGGTGGGAGCGATCGTTGTGTGCAATAACCGGATTATCGCCCGCGCTCATAACCTTACGGAAACGCTGAACGATGTAACCGCTCATGCGGAGATGCAGGCCATTACGGCCGCCGCATCGTTTTTAGGCGGTAAATATTTGATTGATTGCACACTTTATGTTACGGTGGAACCTTGCTCGATGTGCGCAGGCGCCTTGGGCTGGTCGCAAATATCCAAAATCGTGTACGGCGCGGCCGATGAAAAACGCGGATACCGGAAAGGCGCGCCCGAAGCGCTTCACCCGAAAACGGAAACCCTATCCGGCGTGCTGGCCGACGAAGCGGCCGATTTGATGAAACGATTTTTTCAAAATAAACGATGAAAAAGATTTTGATTACAGGCGCAAGCGGTTTTATCGGAAGTTTTCTGGTCGAAACGGCTCTTGCAAACTCGTGGGAAACCTGGGCGGGAATCCGTAAAAGCAGCAGTAAGGAATATTTGCAGGATGAACGCATCCGGTTCGCCTGTCTGGACTTCGCCGACAAAGACCTGCTGAAAACACAGATTAGCCAATACGGCCCTTGGGATTATGTGATTCATAACGCCGGCGTTACCAAATGCGTGAATCCGGCCGATTTTGATAAGGTGAATTACCTGTATTCAAGAAATTTGATCGAAGCCTTGCAGGAGAGCGCCGCCGTTCCCGAAAAGTTCATCTTAATGAGCAGTTTGAGCGCTCATCACCCCGGCGTCCGTACTCAATACGGCGACAGTAAATTGAAAGCCGAAGCATTCTTGAAATCTCAAATCGGCTTTCCGTACATCATTCTTTGTCCGACAGGCGTTTACGGCCCCAGGGACAAAGATTATTACCTGATGCTGAAAATGCTTCAGGCGGGTTGGAATATGACGGCGGGATTTGAACCTCAGAAACTGACGTTTATTTATGTCAAAGATTTGGCGAAGGCCGCTTTTTGGGCTTTGGAAAGTCCGGCGAGCAATAAAACTTATTTTCTGTCCGACGGGGATACGTATTCCGATGCGGAATATACGCATATTGCAAAAACGGCGCTGGAAAAAAAGAGCGTCATCCGGTTGCGAGTTCCTTTGTGGGCGCTTCGGACGGTTTCCGTACTGGCCGAAGCCTGGGCCAAACGGCAGAAGAAACCGTCCACCCTCAACCGCGACAAATACGAAATCATGAAGCAACGGGATTGGACTTGCGACAACTCGCCGCTGGTAAAAGATCTGGGATTTTCGGCCGATTATCCTTTGAAACGCGGATTGGAAGAATCCGTCGAATGGTATCGCGCCAATGGTTGGTTATAATAATATTGCGTGATGAATGTAACAAAATATATCCGGAATAGCATCGTTTACTTTGTCATAGTAACGACGCTGATTATTCTGCTTTTCCCCCGTGAAGGAACGTTCCGTTATGCGTTTGTCGAAGGGAAACCGTGGCAATACGGCCTGCTTACGGCCCCTTTCGATTTTCCCGTTTACAAATCGCCGGAACAGTTGCAGGCGGAACAGGATTCGGTCTTGCAACAATTTGTCCCTTATTTCCGGTTCAATCCGAAAATTTATACGCTTCAGCATGAACAGTTTAATACGGCTTATACCCATTATTCCAAAGAATACTGGAACGACGTATATAAAAATTACGTCGATAAAACCTTGAAGGAAATTTATGACCTGGGCGTTGTTTCCAATCAGGATTACCAGTTTTTGCGGGACGGGCATTACAATACGTTCCGGGTGTTGCAGGACAACAACAAGACGGTCCTTCGTACTACCAACGATGTTTTCACCATCAAGTCGGCGTATTCCTATCTCTTGGATAATTGTCCGAAACATTTAATCGTCAATGTTTTGCGCTCCGTTAATCTGAACGATTTTCTGCACGAAAACCTGATTTACGACCAAAACATGTCCGAAAAGGTGAAGCAGGAAGACCTTCAACGGATAAGTATTCCCAGCGGAATGGTGCAGGCCGGCGAAAAAATCGTGGACAAAGGCGAAATTGTTACGCACGCCGTTTACAACATTCTGCGTTCCTTCAAACAGATTCAGGAAGAGAAGGGCGGCGGCGTGCAAAGGCAAACCGGATTATTGGCCGGCATCGTCCTCTTAGTCGCCGGGTTGATGACCTGCTTCTTGCTGTACCTCGTTTATTTCCGTAAAAAAATATATTCCAATCAAAAAGATGTGGTTTTCCTGTTTTCGATGGCCGCTTTATTTATCCTGCTCACGGAAGCGGCTATAAGCACCGGCTTATTCAGCGTTTATGTTATTCCATACGCCATCATACCCATCGTTATCCGCACGTTTTTCGAATCGCGAACGGCGCAGATGACGCACTTGATTACCATTTTAATCTGTTCGCTGATGGCGCCTTTCGCCCTCGAATTTATTCTGATTCAGTTTTTGGCCTGTACGGTAGCGCTCTATGTTCTGAAAGACCTGACCAAGCGTTCGGAACTGGTTCGTTGCGCCATTTTTATTGTGGCTACTTATATTGTCGCCTATATCGGCGTCCTGTTTTTCCAGGAAGGGGAACTGACGAAAATCGAATGGAACATGTTTATTTATTTCGGCATTAATTTCCTGTTTGTCATGTTTACCTACGCTTTTATTTATATCGTGGAAAAGATTTTCGGGTATATATCCAATGTTACGCTGGTCGAGTTGTCGGATATTAATTTGCCTGCCCTGACGCAGTTGTCCGAAAAAAGCCCGGGCACGTTTCAGCACTCTTTGCAGGTATCCATGCTGGGCACGGCCGCCGCCGCCAAAATAGGCGCTAATCCGCAGTTGGTTCGCACCGGAGCGTTGTATCACGATTTGGGAAAAATGGAAAACCCGGCCTATTTTACCGAAAACGAGAGGAACGAAACCAATCCGCACGACAGCTTGACGCTGGAACAGAGCGCCCGAATTATTACCGGCCACGTACCGGACGGCGTGAAGGTAGCGCAAAGATTCGGGATTCCGCAAGCCATTGTAAAATTTATTCTCACCCATCACGGAACCGGTAAAGCCAAATATTTTTACAATTCGTTCAAAAATCAGCGCCCGAACGAGCCGGTGAACGAAGAAGCCTTTACCTACTCCGGATCGAACCCCGATACCAAAGAAACAGCCATCCTGATGATGGCCGACTCGGTAGAAGCCGCTTCCCGCAGCCTGAAAGATTATAAAGAAGAAAGCATCCGTGAATTAGTGAACCGCATTATCGACGGACAAATTGAAGAGGGTCTCCTAAACGACGCCCCTCTGACGTTCCAGCACATTACGACTATTAAAAACGTGTTTGTCGAAAAATTACTGTCGGTTTATCACTCGCGTATCAGTTATCCCGAATTGGTGAAAAAATCCTGATTAGTTATTTTTGACGCAGCGAACGGAGTAAGCGTACGACCGGTAGTTGGAACCACTGGAGAGGTTCTGACCGCCAATCATAAAGCATAACATCCATCGGCTCTCAAAGCCATTTCCTACATTCATGTGTCGGACAGAATTGGTATGATAGAGTCGTAAAAGGCAACATTCGTCAGTCCGCCATCAGCGTAGCTGCGGACCCCGAAGCCGGAAAAATAACGCCGCGATAAGTCATAGCGGCCATAAAGAGAATATCACTACCTGATTTTCCTTTCGTAGTAACGCCCGACTCATCAAAAGTCAGTTTATTCGTATTGCTGTCCCAGTAAATATTAGACCCCGCTATTGAGACTAATTTGAAGTCTATTTTCAGGTTATCACTTTTTCCCGGAGCCAATTGTATGGCAAAAGAAGCTTTCAGATTGAGTATGGGGAGTCTGCCGTGCAGGCTCAGCGCGATGAAACCAAGCGTGATGGTGGTCGATTGGCGCCGTCGGTGTAAACCGTACGGAGAACGCTCTCCCATCGGGTAGCCGTAGTCGATATCGGCCTTTTCTTTCGTCAGCAGCGCCGACAACTTGCTCCGGTGTTTCCATTGTCAGAAGGGATAACGGAGATCTTGTCCAGAATGCCCTTCCCGTTGTTTTCTTCATAATTTATTCCCAGATCAGCAGTCCTGATTCCCGGAGACAACGGAAAGATATTGCCTTCGCCGCATTGGCGAGTACGCGTTCCATTCCCCGGAATGGCGCAGGCCGGCTATGCAGTGAACAATTTTCATATAATTAAATTTTGCTATCGAATATTATGAGATTCGTATGTTTTTATAAATAAAGGAGATTGCTGTTCGGAAAAAATCAAACTTCATTTCATGAGATTATTTCATTTTTGCTTTTTCCCGTCAGCCAATGCGGAAAACAAATCCGTCCACTTTTTCATGATTGCGTCTTCCAAAAATCTTTTGGAATATATCTTTGCGCATTTGCCCATCCGTTTCCTCAACGGTTCGTCCCCGATCAGCCGGATTATCCTTTCGGCCAACCCTTCCACATCGCCTACTTCCACCAGGAAGCCGTTTTCGCCGTCGATGATAATGTCCCGCGGGCCGCATTTGCAGGCATACGACACCAAAGGTACTCCACAGGATTGGGCTTCCAGCAATACCAATGCAAAACCCTCGTAACGTGAACTCGATACAAAAATCGAAGAATTGAGGCATTCCTCCAGCATATTGTTTGAATGCTTCATGGAAACGGAAGAACCTAAAGGCAAGGAGTCCGCCAACGGACGGAGGTTTTCTTCCAGCCCCTGCCCCCGGATGTTGAGCGTCCAGTCGGGATGAAGGCGATGGACAATACTCCAGGCCTTTATCAGGTCTTCAAAATTTTTCTGGTAACCATATCTTCCCGCCGCCAGAACTGTCTTGTTTTCCAATGAGGAAGACTCTACGGGCGCAAACGTGTTCGCATTCGGGATTACCTCGATGTTGTTCAATTTGCCCCAATCGGGTTTGTCCTCTTCCGTCAGCACGATAAATCTGTCGAATTTGCGTACCATAAAGATGTCGAGCCAATTTTGTATTTTCCCGCTAAATCCCCTCCCTTGCCTCGAATCCAGCCATGTGAAGTGCGAAGAGTGTGCCTCCAGGATTTTTTTGCTTCCGTCTTTAATAAAAGGGAGGATGAAAAGTTCTTTACCAAAAAAAGAGATAGCGATATCCGGCTGGATATTGCCGAGAAGCTCCCGGAGCTTTTTCCTGTGCCGGAACATTTTCAACGGAACCCCTTTCAATTTCTGGAACAAAGAGAGCGCGTCATAACCGACATAGTCTATATCCAGATCAATGAATTTTATTTTGTCGGACATGGGATAAAAATGCCCCTTGCCGAACTGATCAGTCGTGACCACAAACACTTCGTGGCCATGTTCGGCCAGATAGTTTGCCTTGTTGGCCAAAACACGGGTCAGACCGCCCGCATACCACGTGTTAAGAATACTGTAAACTATTTTCATCTTCTTTAGGTTAATTGAAGCCAAACAATAAAATAAGGCGTGGAACAGGAATATGTCGGTGGCGACTTTCGTCCAGATGATGAAAGACAATGAAAGTTTCTGTAAAGACTGTGCGAGCCTCTGTAAAGACCACGCAAACTTCCGGGAAGACCACGCCGGTTTCCGGAAAGACTGTTTCTATCACATCTATAACTTATTGATTTACATAGCATTTGCAGGAAAGCATAAAGCCTTGATTTTTCAGCGACTTCCCCTGAAAAGAAATGCGTCGTTATCTGGCTGTTCGGTCGGCGGCTGTGCAGGGAAATCGTGTGAAAGTTGTTTTTCATCAGTGCACTACAATGATTATTATCTGGCACGAAGGTATGAATTATTTTTAAAAATACAAACAAAAATGCAAACAAATGGTAAAAATGCGGCGGTTTTTGCAGGAATTTATTCGCAATTATCCGAAACGGAAGAAAAATTTTGCCGGTTTCTCGGATGATGCTCTAAAATTTCACTGCGAAGAAAGTCCCGGTCGAGATGGGTATAAATTTCCGTAGTCGTAATCTTTTCGTGTCCCAGCATGGCCTGTATCGCCCGCAGATTGGCGCCGCCTTCCAATAAATGCGTGGCAAAGGAGTGACGGAAGGTGTGCGGACTGACATTTTTCCGGATACCGGCCTGCTCGGCATACTGTTTCACCAGGTTAAAAATCATGACCCGCGAAAGCGACGTTCCCCGGCGATTGAGAAACAGAACGTCTTCAAATCCTTTTTTTACAGGCGTTTGACTTCGGTCCAGCAAATACAGATTGATTTCTTTGACGGCTGTTTTGGAAATCGGCACCAGTCGCTGCTTGCCGCCTTTTCCATCCACTTTGATAAACCCTTCCTCCAGATACAACTGGGAAAACCGCAGGCCGGTAAGCTCCGAGACGCGCAGGCCGCAACTGTAGAGAGTTTCGAGGATGGCTTTGTTGCGCTGTCC
>JAITAH010000212.1 GCA_031284225.1 Dysgonamonadaceae bacterium
AAACTTTCCGAGAGTTCCCGAAGTCTTTCCGAGAGTTCCCAGAAGTTTTCGGATGCTTCCGATGTCTTTCCGGATACATCCGATGTCTTTCCGGATGCTTCCGATGCCTTTCCGGATGCATCCGATGTCTTTCCGGATACATCCGATGCCTTTCCGGATGCATCCGATGCCTTTCCGGATACATCCGATGCCTTTCCGGATACATCCGATGCCTTTCCGGATACATCCGATGTCTTTCCGGATACATCCGATGTCTTTCCGGATACATCCGATGCCTTTCCGGATGCTTCAGGGGATATTCCCCATTTTTCTTTCCACTTCCGGTAAAATTCGGGGGTGGAAAATTCCATTGCGCCCTCTTTGTTCATAAATACCTGCGTGGTAGTAGCCCTTGCCACCACCGAGCGGTCGGACTGTTTATAGATAGCGTATTCAAAAATCAGTTTCGCCGCTTCGGACGGCACATATACCGTTTCTATATCGAGGGCTTCATCCAGCGCCACCATGTTCAAATAACGCACCTGCAAATCGACAATGGGTGCGATGTACCCGTTGTTGTAAATATCCATATACGCTACGCCGAACTTTTTGCCAAAGGCTTCCCGTCCGTTTTCAAAATACTTCAGGTAATGCCCGTGCCAAACAATGCCGAGCGAATCGACGTCATAAAAATGAACGTCCACGGTAGTCGTTGCCGATAAAACTTTGTTTGAGGATTGTTTTTTCATACCTGTTGATAAACAGTTTTGCGCGCCCGGGCGTCCGGTGCAGCGCAAGACAGGGGGTAGCGTGTTTCCTGTGGTATTATTTCAGCTTGTTGAGGAGGAAATTGTAGAGGTTTTCAAATGTTTTGATAGAAGCCACGTCTGCGCTTTGTATTTTTACACCGAATTTGTTTTCTATCAATGCAACCATATCTACCAATCCCAAACTGTCGAGGTCTAAAGTTTCTTTAATATCAGCCCCTGCAACGATATTTGCTACGTCAATTTCAAACTCTGTTGCCAAGGCTTCGTTAACTTCTTTAATCAGTTGTTGTGTTTCCATTATGATTTTTTATTAAAAAATTAGTTATAATATCAGGTTCTTTCTAATCTAAACCGCTAAACGACGTTTGTCGTTTGGAGCAATGCTTCTTTTACAATATCGTCTACCGGTACGCCTTTTTGTTCAGCCAAAAACACGATTTTTCCGTGTATTTCCGCCGGAATACGCACACTTAGCAGGACGGGCATGTATGGTTTTATGCCCATTTCCTCACAACTTTCAAAGTAGCTTTCGATGCTTACCTGAAAATCGGCGCGCAACTCGTCCATATTTTTACCTTCGTATAAAATAAGGTCATTATTCATACCTAAAACTTTTCCTGCATAGCAGTTGTCCGCATCGCTGTATTTGACGCTTCCCGTATAGCCTTTATAGTGTAAATAATTCATGGCAAATCTCCTTAATTAAGTTCAGGGTTCGATTTCAATATAATTTTTCTTAATAAGATATATGTATATTTCTTTTAATGCAGCTTCTTTTACCGGTGCGCCGGAGGTATGCGGTTTATGGATGTGAATAGAGGAAGATTTATTTATATCTATAAATTTTACTCGAGACCCCGATGTTTTGCCTTTATTGCTCATCACAAAGCCCAGCGTCATTAATAACTTCACCAACTCATCAAAAGTAAAGTCTTTTGGTAACGTCAAGAATCTTTCTATTAACTTTTCCTTAGTACTCACCGGTGCGATATAATTAAATGAATTTATTGCAAAACGCCGATGTTTTTTACTACTAATGTAGAATTTGTCCCGCCAAAGCCAAAGGAATTGGACAGGAACGTATCAAAATGCTTGGTGATGCGCTTTGCCGGAATATTCAATTTGGCAGAGGCTTCGTCCGGATTTTCAAAGTTGATGTTGGGCGCAATAAAGTCGTTCTTCATCATCAGCATGGAGTAGATGATTTCGCTTGCGCCGGCCATCCACATTTCGTGGCCTGTTTGCGATTTGGTAGAGGTTACTTCCGGCCGGTACGAGTCGAAAACGCCGGCAATGGCTTTGGCTTCGTTGCTGTCGCCCACAGGCGTGGATGTGGCATGTGCATTGACGTACCCGATTTTCCGGATGTCGATGCCCGCTTCCCTGATAGCCATTTGCAGCGAACGGCTGGGACCGTCCACGTTGGGAACGGAAATGTGGTCGCCGTTGGAAGAAAACCCATAGCCGCAAATCTCCGCCAACACCGGTGCGCCGCGCCGGACAGCCGATTCATAACTCTCGATAATCACCGTAGCCGCACCGCCGCCGGGCACTAATCCGTCGCGGTCGCGGTCGAAAGGGCGCGAGGCCTTTTCCGGTGCGTCTTCCCGCACCGAGAAAGCGTTGATGCCGTCGAAACTGCCGATAGAGAACGGGTTTACTTCCTGTGCGCCGCCGCAAACAATGCAGTCCTGCAAGCCCGACCGGATGAGCAGCGCACCCAGCCCAATGGCATGCGAGCCGCTGGCGCATGCGCCGGAAATCGTCAAATTGATACCTTTCAGTTTGAAAATACAGGCGAGGTTCATGGTTACGGTGGAGTTCATCGACTGGAAAATACCGCCTGCGCCAATCATCGTGGTATCTTTCTTCTCGCGCATGGTGTCGATGCTTTTCATCACTGCATCGGCGCTGCTGTCGTTGCCGTACAGCAATCCTACTTCATGCGTATCCAGGTAATCCTGGGACAGTTTGGCATTTTGTAACGCTTCCACTGTCGCCACGTAAGCGTAGTTGGCTTGTTCCGGCATATAGACCCGCTGATTGCGGCTCAATATGCCTTTCAAGTTGGGAACTTCCAAATAAGCGGTCAATCCGGAACGAAAGCCCAGCTCTTTACGCGCCGGATCAAATATAATACCGGATTTCCCGTCATACAGGGATTGCCGCACTTCTTCAAGGTTTTTTCCCAAACAGGAATAAATCCCCATTCCTGTTATCACTACTCGTCTATTCATTTTTTAATTTATAATTTCTAACTCTTAGTTCTTAACTCTTAGTTCTTAGTTCATCCAGTTTCCCGTGTAGCTGTTGCCGGAGCGTTGCCGCTTCATTCAGCTTCCCTTTGCGGGACAACCGGCAAAACCGTATTACTCTTGTCCAACGTTTCCACGCTTTTTCATAATAAGGCACAAAGATACTCAAAATCGGCAAACAAACCAGATAACTTGCTGCAATAATTAACGATTTCGTAAAAGTCCATGTCAGGATGAACGCCAAAATACAGGTGAGCGGAAACGTAACCAGTACGCCAAGTATGATGTCAATCGTGCCGTGCAGCATGGGGTCTTCAATCCGGTTATTTATCAATTTGGCAGGAATAATTACCAGCACATTCGACAACCATGCAAAAGCATATAGCGGCAACAGCAGCAGGAAGCCCAAGCCCGCCAAGGCTGTTCTCCGGCACGGCGGGCGTTTGTCAAAATTTTCGTCGTTGATGCGCAGCCTGCCGACGGTTTCCGCCAGCGCCGCCGCATTGTTATAAACCGGCTGCACCGCTGCGTTGCCGGATGCTTTCAACGTATCCAGCCATGCGACGAATTGCCGGTCGGCAAGCAGTTTTTCGGGAAGTATGGCGGGATTGTAGCCGTTTTGTTCCGCATATTTTTTACCGTAGGTATCCCGCAAATAATCAATGGCGGCATAATTATCCACATCGGTAATGTTCAGCATCATCTCTTTGATTTGCTGCCGCACCAGTTCGTTTACCTGCCGGCAGGCAGTGCGCGGCTTGGTTTTGTACAGTTCGTAGTAAGGCGCAATGGACACCGGCGTGCCGAACTTAATGAGAATATCTTCTTTCCTGCCGAAATAATGCGAATAATGGTTGCAGGAGGGCAGGATAAACAGCTCCTTTTCAAAATTACACTTCTCTGCCGCCTGAAAAAGCAATACCAGGTAACCGTACGAGAACTTGCCCAGCCAGTGTTTATTCTGGTGTCCCGCTTCGGGATAGATGATGACCGTTCCGTCGTTGAGCAGCGCTTCGCCCGACTCCCCGAAAGTATAGGTATTATGCGACAGGCTGTCCACGCCCTGATGACTCATGCGGAAAGCGGGCAACAAGCCCACCCACCGGAAAATGTTTCTGAAAACGGGATAATCAAAAGCGTCGGCGCGGGCGATAGAGCGAATTTTTTGCCCCTTGCGGTTTTTAACCGACAACACCAGCCCCAAAGCGTCGTTCAGGCTATTTTGATGGTCTGATACTATCAATAACGGTCCCTCAGCCGGCACATTTCCGGCGTTCACCGTATAGGTTTTCCGGTAATATACTTTGTCGTGGTAAAAACGTACATAACTTCTAAACAACCTGTATCCTGTTCCTAACCTTGTTTTTTTAGCGCTGCTACTCATAAGTTGATGCTTCAAATAAGTTGCAAATATACGCAGAAAAAGTTAGAAATAAAAACTGTGTTTTATAAATTATAAACGCAATCTGCAGAATTAAGAATTAGGAATTAAGAATTAGGAATTGGCTGTCGCCGGAGGAGATTTACGGATTTATTTAAGGGTGAAAGGTGAAAAGGCAAAGGGCGAAAGGTGATTTACAGATTTACTTATTTACGGATTTACTATTGACTATTAGGTTGCATTGCCGCACCCAAATAGTCAATAGTAAATAAAATCAATAGTAAATAAAATTGTCAATAGTCAATAAAAAAATAGTAAATAGAAAAGGGTGCGTTGCCGCACCCCTTTTCACCTTTCACCTTGCAACCCTGTACCTTTTACGGCACAATTGCGCTCTGTATTGGTCCGAACGGTCCTTTTTCGCCCACGTTGTTTTCCCACCGCAGGGCGAAATAGAAAGTTTTCCCGCGATCTTCGTCGGCAAATTCAAGCATCAGCGGCGTATGCGTATCGAACGTGGAGTTGGTAAGGTCGTTGATATGCACTTCCTGCGGTTTGTCGAACACCGCCCAGCGACATTCTGCGCCGTGCTGCCCGTCGGGTTTTGCCTTGCGGTGCACGCCGTCGCTCTCGAAAAAGTGAATATTCACGCGCCGCAGTTCCGGCGTACTTACTTCCGATGCCG
>JAITAH010000225.1 GCA_031284225.1 Dysgonamonadaceae bacterium
GGAAAACAGCTGACGGTAGCCGACGTTTCCGTCAATCCATAGCCGTAAATGATGGGAATATTGACCGATTGCAGGAATACATTAATGGTTTCGGACAATAAGGCGCCTGCCGTAGGAAAGATTAATCCGTTTTCGATACCCACCACTTTTTTCAACTTGTTGTAAATAACTTTGTTGTAAAAATTGAATTGCATCCGCAGATACCAGGGCGCTTTTTTACCTTGATTGACATAATCCAGATTGTGTTTTTTTCCTATTTTGACGGCATGACGAAAAAAGATGCGCAAGAAGAAGTTCGACTGTTCGATTTTTTCCTGAGCGCCGGCATATACTTTTTCCCAAAAACGGGGCACGCTGCACATTGCCTGCGGTTTCACTTCTTTGATGTACGTTTGTATTTCTTTCGGATCGGAACAGATAGCCAGAGAACACCCCCGATGCAGGCAATAAATAGACCATGCTTTTTCAAAAACATGCGCCATCGGCAAAAAGCAAATCGAAAGATAACGTTGCGGCAGATAATCGAGCCGGATATCATGCATTTTCAGCACCGATTTGTAATTGGCATGAGTCAGAATCACGCCCTTGGGTTCGCCGGTGGTGCCTGACGTATAAATAATGTGTGCGGCGTCTTCGTCCAACGCGCCCTTCATCCGTTTTTCTACGGAAATAATGTCCTGCGAATTGCGGTTTTTATGCGAACAAAACTGTTCAAAATAAACGGAACTTTTATCGTTTTCCGCCAATTTTACCTGATTATCAAAGATGATCAACTGCCGCAAAAATCGGTTTTCCTGAAGCGTTTCCCAAGCATTGTCGTATTGCCACTGGTCGCCCACGAACAGGATTTCTATTTCCGCTTCGTCGATCATATAACGAATCTGCGGAATCGACGCCGTGGCATACATCGGAACCGATACCGCCCGATTGGCAAAAATGCCGAAATCGACGTACAGACATTCCGCCCGGTTTTGGGAATAAATACCGATATTGGCTTGCGGTTTGGCGCCGATATGGCAAAGCGTTTCGGCTACTGTAATAACAATTTTTGAAAAATCGATCCATGAAACCGATTTCCAAACTTGCGTTTCGTTATTCCTGATTTTTATTGCTTCTTCGTGGCCGAACTTTTTTGCCTGCTGGTGAATAATTTTAGATAAGTGATAATATTCCATTCTATCATTTTTAGAGGACAAAATTACGGTTTTATTTTGAAAAAGCCAAGAAGTTTAATACCTTTGACCTCCGTAAAACAAATATATGCAACCTACATTAATGATATTAGCCGCCGGAATGGGGAGTCGTTACGGCGGATTGAAACAGTTGGACGGTCTGGGTCCCAGTGGTGAAACTATCATGGATTATTCCGTTTTCGATGCCGTGCGAAGCGGTTTTGGAAAAGTGGTTTTTGTAATCCGCGAATCGTTTGAAGAAGATTTTCGGAAGAAAATCCTGCAAAAGTACGAAAACCTGATTCCGGTGGAAGTCGTTTTTCAGGAATTGGATAAATTACCGAAAGGTTTTTCCCTCCCGCCCGACCGGGTAAAGCCTTGGGGTACCAATCATGCGGTGATGATGGGAAAAGAACGGATTCATGAACCTTTTGCCGTGATCAATGCCGACGATTTTTACGGACGGGCCAGTTACGAAGCTTTGTCCGTTTTTCTTCAATCGGTTGAAAACAAGGAAAACAGATATGCCATGGTGGGCTATCGCGTGGGGAATACCTTGTCCGAAAGCGGTTCGGTGGCGCGTGGCGTTTGCGCCACGGATTCCGAAGGCTTTTTGACGTCGGTGGTGGAACGCACCTCAATTATTCGGGATACGGATGGAAAAATAAAATACGCCGATGAGAACGGAAATCCGGTAACCATCGCCGAAAACACGCCGGTTTCGATGAATATGTGGGGTTTTACCCCTGAATATTTCCGGTATTCCGACGAACAGTTTGGGACATTTCTGCGCAATAATACGGAAAATCCCAAAGCGGAATTTTATATCCCTTCGGTAGTCAATCAGTTGATTGTAGCCGACCGGATCCGGGTGAAAGTGCTGGACACTCCTTCCAAATGGTTTGGAGTAACGTATATAAACGACCGCGCATCGGTGGTGGCAAAAATTCAAGAATTAATTAATCAAGGAGAATATCCGGAAAAATTGTTTGGCTAAGTATGAATAGAAGAAATTTTTTTAAGAAATCGGCATTAGCAGGAGTAGCCACATTGTCTATTCCCGGAATCGTAAAAGCGGCTATGCCGGAAGTTCGTTCGTTGCATGAAACGGAACGATATTCGTTATCGAAGGAAGATGTGATCCTTTTTCAAGGAGATTCGATTACAGATTGGGGCAGGGACAGAAAGAAAGAAGACCAGTTCAACCAACCGGCGCAATTAGGCGGCGGTTATGCGCTTTATACGGCTGCCGATATTTTGGCGAATCATCCCGGTAAAGAATTAAAAATTTACAACCGGGGCATATCGGGCAATAAAGTATTTCAATTGGCCGAACGTTGGGACAAAGATTGCCTCGATTTGAAACCCGCGGTGTTGAGTATCCTAATCGGCGTTAATGATTTTTGGCATACGAAAACGAACGGATATACCGGAACGATAGTCGAATACGAATCGGATTACCGAAAATTGATCGATCGCACTATCCAAGCTATACCGGGAATCCGGATAGCGATCTGCGAACCCTTTATCATTCACGGCGGAACGGCTTTGGATAATACCTGGGAACGCGATTTCGCCCCGTATCGTGAAGCGGCAAAAGCTTTGGCAAAATCATTCGGATTGACGTTTGTGCCTTTCCAATCGGTATTTAACAAAGCTTTGGAAAAAGCCGGCGCCGCTTATTGGGGAGCCGACGGCGTGCATCCCTCTATGGCAGGTGCGCAATTGATGGCGCAGGCGTGGATAAAAGCCGTGCTATAAGATGTTTTCGGTAGAAGGATTGACCGTTTCTTTCGGAGGTTTCGTTCTTCTGGACAATTTGGGTTTTGTGGTCGATAAAAAAGACCGCATTGCTTTAGTCGGTAAAAATGGGGCGGGGAAGAGTACGCTTTTGAAGATTTTTGCCGGATTGCAGGAACCTACTTCCGGCCGCGTTTCCATGCCCAAAGAGGTAACTATCGGTTACTTGCCGCAACAAATGCAGTTGGCCGACGAACGAACGGTTTGCGAAGAAGCCGCGCTGGCTTTTGAACATCTCCTGCAAATGGAAGCCGAACTGGAAAAACTGAATCGGGAATTAAGCGAACGGGAAGACTACGAATCGGAATCCTATCACCAGTTAATTGATAAAATTACCCATCTGAACGAACGCTTTGCGATGGAAGGCGCAGCTAATCGGCAAGCGGAAATAGAAAAAACATTGATCGGTTTGGGATTTACCCGCAACGATTTCGACCGGCCGACCGGCGAATTTAGCGGCGGTTGGCGGATGCGTATTGAACTGGCAAAGATCCTTTTGCGCAAACCCCAGATTCTTCTTTTGGATGAACCGACAAACCATTTAGACATCGAATCTATCCAATGGCTGGAAAATTTTCTGTCCACCCAAGCCCACGCTGTTGTTTTAGTTTCACACGACAGGGCTTTTCTTGACAATGTTACTCAGCGAACCATCGAAATATCTTTGGGGAAAATTTACGATTATCGCGTGCCTTATTCCAAGTATGTTGAATTGCGGAAAGAACGCCGCGAACAGCAACTCCGCGCCTACGAAAACCAGCGAAAACAAATTGAAGATACGGAAGATTTTATTGAACGGTTTCGTTATAAAGCCACGAAAGCCGTACAAGTGCAGAGCCGCATCAAACAGTTGGAAAAGTTGGACCGCTTGGAAGTGGATGAGGAAGACCGTTCCGCCTTGCGATTGAAATTCCCGCCGGCCCCTCGTTCGGGTTCCTATCCGGTGATTTTGGAAAATGTATCGAAAAGTTACGGCGCTCATTGTGTTTTTGCCGACGCTACATTGACCATTCACCGGGGCGATAAAGTGGCTTTTGTGGGTAAAAACGGCGAGGGAAAATCCACGCTGGTGAAGTGTATCATGAATCAAATCCCCTACGAAGGGAAATTGCAGTTGGGACACAATGTGAAAATCGGTTATTTCGCCCAAAACCAAGCCGATTTGATGGACGAAAAACTAACGGTCTTTCAAACGATTGATTATGTAGCCGTCGGCGACGTCCGCATGAAAATCCGCGATATTCTCGGCGCATTCATGTTTGGCGGGGAAGCTTCCGATAAAAAAGTTGCTGTCCTTTCGGGCGGCGAACGAACGCGGCTGGCGATGATTAAACTCCTGCTCGAACCGGTCAATTTGTTGATTCTGGACGAACCTACCAATCATTTGGATATGCGATCAAAAGACGTATTGAAAGAAGCGTTGAAAGAATTTGACGGCACGGTGATTGTCGTTTCACACGACCGCGAATTTCTCGACGGCCTGGTAGATAAGATTTACGAATTCGGTAATCGGCAAGTAAAGGAACATCTGGGCGGTATTTACGAATTTTTGGGAAAGAAAAAAATAGAGCATCTGGGCGAATTGGAACAAAAACAAAAGCCGGTGGTAACGGAAAACCGTC
>JAITAH010000232.1 GCA_031284225.1 Dysgonamonadaceae bacterium
CTCCGCACCCTTTGGTCGATCTGACGGCTGTGGGTCGCGTCCGAAAATCCAAGTATTCGGATTTCCAGACGCGAGTATTCGGATTTCCAGACGCGAGTATTCGGATTTCCAGACGCGAGTATTCGGATTTCCAGACGCGAGTATTCGGATTTTGGCGCCGGATCAGTTTGAAATGTAGAGACGTTGTGCGCAACGTCTCTACTCCGAGTGCATTATTGATTTTATTTCACCCATTTACAGACATATAAATCCTTGTCTTGCCGGATTTTCACGATATACATGCCGGAAGAAAGAGATGAAATATCCATCCTTGAAAGATTGGATTCTGTCATTCGTAATCTCCCGCTGCTGTCGTAAACAGCTACATTTTCCGCTTTATCTCCTTTTATAAAAAGACTGTTACCGGAAACAAAGTAAGGAGATTGCTGTTTTTCTTTTCTTTGCAAGGCGGTTTGGGTTCTTTTTTCTTTCAGGCAAACATTATCGACATAATAATGAGCCTTGTTTGAACGAACGCCTAAATAAATATTGAACGTGTTTCCTGCGGTTATGTTTTGCAAACCAATCGTTTTTGACAACCAAACATTGTGTCCCGGTCCGTTCTTATCGCCTGTAGGTTCCGAATGAATTTGCTTGTTATCCAAGTAAACATAGAAATCTTTATAGTGATTATCGCTGTCGCTTGCTGTCGAGTGGTAATATACATCAAAAGATAAATCTTTATAATCCTGCCATGATTTTCCGGCAGGCAATGCTGCCTCCAAAAGAATATATTCATCCCAATTGGCTGTAATAACTTCGGCAACTTGTTCGATATTATCGGTCGGACTGTGCATTATCGTTGCTGCGCCCTGCGAATTTCCATTCTTTTTGAACAAAGGATAAGTTGTATTCAATGTCCGTTGATTGAAATTTTCGATTGTAAAATAGCCTTCTTCCGGCTCGGGATTGCCCGGTTCTTCTATGTCCTCATTGTCCGGTTTATAGATTTTGAAGTTTCCGGAAAGATGCAAGAAATTCATAAAATAAAGCAACCCATCGTAATAACGGTATTTTCCGGAAGGAATAGCTTGCTTAAAAAAATCATCGATAAAATCCCATGCCACCGACTGGTTGCTTGCCAGTACGCCGCCGGCATTGCAAGCGATTAATCCGGCTGAATGGTCGCTGTTATTGTTAAGCGTGGTCCCATCGAGTTTATACAAACTGCCATACGATTCGATTCCTTTCCCGCTAAAAAAGTTGTGAATTTTATTTACTAAAGACACTCCGGTTTCACTGCTTTTAAACCATGCATAATCAACCGCCACGTTCATAATACATCTCCATGCATCGTAACAAAAATATTTATGATCGCCTTCATTCCTCGCCTCGCCGTCAAATTCGGCATAATCAGGCATCAGTCCGGTTTGAGCGTTAGCGAATTTTGGAAACATTTCCCTGCTTTTGCTTGCGCAGTCTTTCCAGAATTGCCGCGTGGAAGTATCTGTCGCCCATCGTCCCCACAACTCGTAAAAAGCGGGTAAATGATAAGACGGATCGGTAAAAGTCGCCGAATTACCATAAGGGACAAAAACGACCTGTTTTTGTGTAGAATTAAATAAATTAACTACTCCGCCGCCTGTATCGCCTCTTTTCATACAATGAGCCAGTAAATCGTTGGCTTCTTTTTTATAATTGTAAATACCTTCGCCGTCGCCCCAGCGATTGGAGGCAAACATCAACGCCATAATGAAATATTCTTCACCGTCGGAAGCAGGACCATTGCCCTTGACCGAACCGTCGGTATTCATTTGCCATGCAAAATAACCTTCATACTGTCCGCTGGAATACTGCATGTGCGTTTTTGCCCATTTCCACAAACGGTCAAATTCGGTTTTCCTGTCCATTTGTAAACAAATCATCATGCCGTACGACATGCCTTCGGTACGGACGTCCCCATTACCGATATCCAATATGTAGGCTTCATTGTTCCCGACCGGATAATAAAGAGCTTGATTGTCGGCATTACCATAAAAAAACTGCGACCAAAGTGTTTCAAGTTTTTGATTGATATCCGTTTCCGAATAACCGGCTTCTTGCAACGGATTTCGATAAACATCCGTATAATAAGCGCCCTGTTCCGGAAGTACGGGCGGATCTTTCACTACAATCGATCCTTTGTAAGTAAATGTAATTTTGTCGATATAAGTATCGTTGGAACCATTGTCGGTTTCGAGAATCAAGGCAACAGCGGCCGATCGTCCGATAGAGGGCAATTTTATTTCCGTCGTGGAAGTCGTAGCAGCAGTTCCTGTAAAAGTAAACGCTTTTACTTTTTCGTTATCAATATACAGAGAAACGCCTGCCGTACTTGAATTGTTCGAAGCGCCGATAACAGTAACGGTATAAATACCCGCTTCATCCGAAAATGTTTGAGTAATTGCACCTTTGTCGCCATTGGTATATAAAGCGATTCCTTGAAACGGAGAACTGATTTTACCTGCATAAGAACCGCTCAACGTCATGTTTTCCGCTTCAATGGTAATGGAAGCGGCATAAGCCGCTCCCCCCCATAACAACAAAACAATTGAAAACATCCATTTACTTATTTTCATTTCTTTATGAACATTTTTGTGACAACCGATTTACCTCCGATTTCTGCTTTGATGATGTATAATCCACCAGCCGGTGCAAATGTAGGAAAAATATTTGATTTTAATAATCGCCCATTCAAATCATATATCTGTATGTTTGTGGCTTTTGCCCAATCAAATGATTCATTTCCGGAAAGCGCTTCGTTTATTCCCGTTTTCGCTTTTTCCGTCAATTTAACATTGTCGATATAATAATCGCCTTTGTCGGTTGAAAGTCCGAAAGCCAGAGCGAAACTGTTTTTCGCTTTTTCCGAATCGGTCAGCGACAAGTTGTCAAAACTGAACGTTTTAGTTGCCCATGCAGCGATTTCCGCTTGTTGCGGATAATCGGATTCTTCATACTTTTTTACATCGTCCAGATAAACAAACATATTTTTATAGTTTGGATATTCGTCATTACTGTTAGCAGGAATATAGATGTCGAAAGAAAACGTTTCGTAATCGGCTAATGTTTTTTCCGAAGGCAGAACGAAATCCATTTTCAAAAATGCGTCCCAATTGGAAGTTGTTATATGTACCGATTTTTCATCCGGATTTGCCGGATCGACGCTTACCGTAGCAGATCCGTCTTCCGGATACCACCGTTTCATGTCATACACATTTCCGGTGGTCTTTTCTTCAAAATTTTCAAATACGGAAGACGCTTCGGGTGTTTCTCCGCCTCCTCCTTCGCCTTTTTCTTTCAGTTGAAAGTTGTCGATATAATAGTTGCCCTTATCGGTCGAAAGTCCGAAAGCCAGAGCGAAACTGTTTTTCGCTTTTTCCAAATCGGTCAGCGATAAATTGTCGAAATAGAATGTTTTAGTTGTCCATGCAGCGATTTCCGCCTGTTGCGGATAATCGGATTCTTCATATTTTTTTACATCGTCCAGATAAACAAACATATTTTTGCAGTTTGGATATTCATCATTACTGTTAGCCGGAATGTAGATATCGAAAGAAAAAGATTCGTAATCAGCTAACGTTTTTTCCTCAGGCAAAATAATATCCATTTTTAAAAATGCGTCCCAATTGGAAGTTGTTATATGCACCGATTTTTCATCCGGATTTGCCGGATCGGCGCTTACCGTTGCAGAGCCGTCTTCCGGATACCAGCGTTTCATATCATAAATATCTCCTATCGTTTTATCTTCAAAATCCTCAAATACGGAAGATATTCCGGGTGTTTCTCCGCCGCCTTCACCTTTTTCTTTCAGTTGAAAGTTATCAATGTAGAAATTTCCGCCGGAAGCGGCATTGTATCCGATTTCAAAAGTAAAAGAGTTGCCGCCGGAAACATTCAACGGGATTGTCAGGGTTTTCCATTTTCCCAAGTCGCCACCGGTAGCATCAACTTTTACCTTCGTTCCATTGTTAATCGAATATTTCACGTCTTTATAACGGTTGTCGCCGGTAGTAGGATAATAAATTTCCAATTCAATACTTTCGTAATCGCTTAAAGCTTTATCTTGTGGCAAAGTGATGCTCAATTGCAAGTTCTGTTCATAACCGCCGTAGGTGGCATGAAGCGCATTGTCGGTTCTGTCGGGGGCCGCTTCAACAGCAGTTGATCCGGAACTTGCAGGAGCGCCTGCATTTGTTACAATACTGTGAGAGACTGGGAACGATGTGTCAAAATCTGCAATTATAACTGTTTGTGCGCCGACATTCGATAGCGCTAAAAATACTGTTATACAGATAAAAAAAATGATTTTCTTCATAAGTGCTTTTTTATAGATTATCATGAACTCTGTTTTTATTTTTTAAAAGAAAGACTCCGTAAATCAATGTAAGACCTACAAGGAAAGGCACAGCATTTCCCAACGGAAGACCGTCTTCTCCCTGAGCAATGTTGTCCGGATCCGGCGGCGTTATACCGCCTCTTAATGAACTGCCTTCGTCATTGCCGGGGACGGACGATTGAACAAACGGATCGTTAAACCTGTTTTCACGAGTAACATTCCATTTATCGCCTTGCCCAAAAGAGGATTCCACATTCCACAACAAGCCAAGCATCACTACCGATGCGGCAAGTACAATTCTGTATTTTAATATAAATCGTTTCATGGTTTTATTTAATTAATTTTACGTTTTTAATACCTTGTTTTGTAATTACTTTGACGATGCATACGCCCGCATTTGCAGGATAATCGACAATATAAGAAGATGTATTTAGCTGATCGCCGGTATGCACCAAAATACCTTGAGCATTGTAAATTTGTATTTGTTTAATTAAGTTCGAAGCATCGGAAACAATATGAATCGACTGATTTTTAGAATAAACCAGCGCCGATACCGAAGGCGTATGCACACCGGTGGGAGTACTCGGAGCAAACCGGATAGCGAAACGGTCTTCTACAGGAAGAATTTCGTTGCCGGCTGTTGCCGGTTCGAAATCGAAATCGTAACGATACGAAGATAATCCGGTCAAGTCTATTTCCTTGTTATCGGTTGCATTATCAATCAATGTGATTGTTGTATTTTCATAACTGTCCATGCCTTTGAATGTCAAGCTCATCGCACCTGTATGGCTTGTGAACAATCCCACAGGAATCAAAGCTTCGCCGGCGGGAATAATATTTGCGCCCAAAACAGCAATTGAACCGTTAGCGGTTGGCTTTAAAGTATAAACTTCAGGCAAGCTGCTTACGTCGTTCAGCATTTTGCGGGCGTCGGCATTACCAACGGTTGTTTGTCCTTCCGGACGTTGAGCAATAAAGGCAAGGACGGAAGCCGTTTCGTTGCTTGCTGTAATTTCCAATTTATTGTTTGTGTTTA